>JAEUVW010000137.1 GCA_016786525.1 Chitinophagaceae bacterium | reverse complement strand
TCAATATTGGTATCCTGTTTGTGTTCGGTGTGGTGAGCCTGGGTGTGTACGGTGTGATGATCGGCGGATGGGCGTCCAACAACAAGTTCTCCCTGCTGAGCAGTATCCGTTCCGCGTCACAGTCCATTTCTTATGAGCTGGCGATGGGCATCAGCCTGATCGCTTTGCTGATGCTCTGCGGCTCCCTGAGCCTGCGCGATATCGCACAGCAGCAGCACGGATTCTGGGACAACGGTTATTTTACCTGGAATTTCTTCAAACAACCTTTGGGCTTCATCATCTTCTTCACCTGCTCTATGGCAGAGATGAACCGTGCACCTTTCGACCTTGCGGAATGTGATTCGGAACTGAACATGGGCTATCACCTGGAGTATTCTTCCATGAAACTGGGTTTATTCCTGTTTGCCGAATATATCAATATGTTTATCGGATCGGCGGTAATGGTGACCCTGTATTTCGGCAGCTACAACTTCCCCGGAATGGACGCCGTAGCCGCCTCCCTGAACCCGATCTTATTCAGCCTGATTTGCGTCGGTGTATTTTTTGCCAAGATCACCGGTATGATCCTGCTGATCATGTTTATCCGCTGGACCCTGCCGCGCTTCCGCTACGATCAGCTGATGCGCCTGGGCTGGAAATCGCTGATACCATTGGCTTTGCTGAACATGCTGGTCACAGGGGCATCAATATTGTGGCTTTTTAAATAACCGGAAAAGAGGAAAGAAGAACAATGGAAAAACTAACGAAACGCGCCGCACCGATAGACAGGAGCCCGATGACGCTCAAAGAGCGCATCTACCTGCCTGCCTTGCTCAAAGGAATGAGCATTACGGTCGGTCATATATTCAAGAAAAAGGCTACGGTACAATATCCTGAAGAGACCCGTTCCTTCAGCCCGGTATTCCGAGGCCTGCATGTGCTGAACCGCGATGCGGAAGGACGTGAAAACTGTACCGCCTGCGGACTCTGCGCCGTGGCTTGCCCTGCTGAAGCCATTACAATGGAAGCGGCAGAACGGAAAGCGAATGAAAGGCACCTCTACCGCGAAGAGAAATATGCTGCGCGCTACGAGATCAATATGCTGCGCTGCATTTTCTGCGGTGCCTGCGAAGAAGCCTGCCCCAAAGACGCCATCTACCTTTCCGAAACGGTAATGCCCGCCAACTTTACGCGCGAAAGCTTTATCTACAAGAAAGAAGATATGCTGATTCCTAACCCTAAAAAAGACCAAAACGCCTCTTTATAGCAATGGACATTTTACAAATACTTTTTTGGCTGCTGACCATTATGGCTATAGGCTGCGCCCTGGGCGTGGTACTGAGCCGCAACCCGGTCAACAGCGTTATCTTCCTGATCCTTACCTTCTTCGCCATTTCGGGGCATTACCTTTTGCTGAATGCGCAATTCCTGGCCATCGTCAACATCATCGTGTACGCCGGGGCCATCATGGTACTGTTCCTGTTCGTCATCATGCTGATGAACCTGAATGCCGATACCGAACCGCAGAAGAGCTGGCTGGTGCAACTGGCCGGGGTCGTCTCCGGCGGAACCCTGTTCCTGGTCATCATCGCAGCGATCAGCCGGGCCAACCTGCTGGGCGTCATCAATACCGAAACCAGCAATATCGGCCTGATCAAAGTGCTGGGCCAGGTATTGTTCAAACATTATGTATTACCCTTCGAGCTGAGCAGTGTTCTGTTCCTGAGCGCTATGATCGGCGCGATCGTGATCGGTAAAAAAGATATGGAATAACCTCATTAAAAAGTAAAACGAAGTACAATGCCTATACAATATTATCTTTTCCTGAGTCTTGCCCTGTTTTGCATCGGGGTAATGGGTGCGCTGATGCGCCGCAATGCCATCATCATCTTTATGAGCATTGAGCTGATGCTGAATGCCGTGAACCTGCTGCTGGCCGCCTTCTCAAAAATGTACAACGACAGCGCCGCACAGATCTTCGTATTCTTCATCATGGTTGTTGCTGCTGCGGAAGTTGCCGTAGGCCTGGCCATCATCGTGATGGTGTACCGGAAAGTGCATTCTGTGGATGTGAATATTCTGAACCGCTTAAAGCATTAATCATCATACGTAAGGAGCACGCTCTTATTTTGAATTTACCTTTTTAAGACAATATGATACAATTAGCATACTTAATTCCTCTGTTTCCGTTGTTGGGCTTCCTGGTCAATGGTCTGGGCTGGAAATCGATGCCCAAACAGGCAGCGGGTTTTTTAGCCAGCCTGATGATGCTGGTCTCTTTCGCGCTGTCGCTGGGCGTTTTCTTTGAAGTAAAAGGCGGCGCCCCGGATACCATCGTTCCCCTGTTCAACTTTATACAGGCCGGGAAACTGCTGATTCCGTTCGCCTTCAAAATAGATGCGCTTTCTTCTTTGTTCCTGCTTATCATTACGGGTGTGGGCTTCCTGATCCACGTGTATTCGACCAGTTATATGCATGATGATGAAGGTGTAGTAAAATATTTTGCATACCTGAACCTGTTCGTGTTTTCGATGCTGCTGCTGGTGATGGGCGCCAACTACCTGATCATGTTCATCGGATGGGAAGGTGTGGGCCTTTGCTCTTACCTGCTGATCGGTTTCTGGTTCAAAAACCGCGACTATACCAATGCCGCCAAAAAAGCCTTCGTGATGAACCGTATCGGCGACCTGGGTTTCCTGGTCGGCATGATGCTGGTCCTCTATCACTTCGGTACTTTGAGCTACAACGAACTGTTTGCACAGGTCAGCGACAACCAGGCCGTCATGAGCGGCAGCACCTATACCTGGATCGCCATCTGCTTCTTTATCGGCGCTATGGGTAAGAGTGCGCAATTACCGCTGTACACTTGGCTTCCCGACGCGATGGCCGGTCCTACACCGGTTTCTGCCCTGATCCACGCTGCTACGATGGTGACAGCGGGTATTTATATGATAGCGCGCAGCTCTGTTATTTACAATCATTCCGAAGCGGCCCTGCATTTCATCGCGATCATTGGCCTGCTGACGGCGCTGCTGGCTGCTTCTATCGCGATCCGCCAATATGATATTAAAAAAGTACTGGCTTATTCTACTGTCAGCCAGCTGGGCTTTATGTTCCTGGCTATTGGTTGCGGCGCGTATACGACTGCTGTTTTCCATGTGATGACGCACGCCTTCTTCAAAGCCTTGTTGTTCCTGGGTTCCGGTTCGGTGATCCATGCTATGGGTGGCGAGCAGGATATCCGCTCTATGGGCGGCCTGGGCAAAAAAATGCGCATCACACAGGCAACCTTCTTCATCGGTTGCGTGGCGATTGCAGGCATACCGCCTTTCGCGGGCTTCTTCTCGAAAGATGAGATCCTGGCTGCCGCTTATGCACACAGCCCCGTATTGTATTACGCTGCTTTGGCCGCAGCCCTGATGACGGCATTTTATATGTTCCGTTTGTACTTCCTGACCTTTACCGGTAAGTTCCGCGGTACACACGAGCAGGAGCATCACCTGCACGAAAGCCCGATCGCGATGACCTTCCCGCTGATGGTACTGGCCCTGCTGGCTGCTATCTCCGGTTTTGTCGGTTTGCCGGAAGTATTCAGCGAGCACCATGCTTTGAATGAATTTTTAAGCGTGGCCGTGACCAATGGTGTGCACCATCACCTGGAGCACAGCACAGAATATATGCTGATGGGCCTTTCCGTAACGCTTGTCGTGGCCATGATCCTGTTTGCGTATGCCAAAACAAAGAAACCCGACTTTCAACCCAATACCGGCCTGGCCAAAGTGCTGGAAAACAAATGGTACGTGGATGAGCTGTACAATGCTGTAATCGTGAACCCGCTGCTCCAATTCAGCTCTTTCCTGGACCGCATTATTGAGCGCAAAGGCATAGACGGGGGCGTAAACGGTGTGGGCAAACTGGTACGCTGGGGTGCAGACCGTATGCGTTTGCTGCAAAACGGCCAGGTGGGCGCTTACCTGTTCACCATGGTTATCGGTATCGTGCTGATCTTCGTGATCGGCCTGTTTTGTGTCACTATTTAATTAAGCATTTCGTTATTCAGAAGATATGATTTTAGTATTACTTATCCTCATCCCTTTATTGGCAGCCAAGCTGACCTTCTTTTCAAAGGAAGCGGCAAAGAATGTAGCACTGCTGGGTTCTTTATTGACGCTGGGCTTATCGGTCTATGCAGCCCTGAACTGCGGAACGGAAAACCTTGCCCCTTTTGCGCTGAACTGGATGCCCGCTATCGGCGCGCAATTCAGCCTGGCGGCAGACGGTATGGCGGCGATGCTTTGCCTGCTCACCGGTATCATTATCCCGGTGGTGCTGCTGATCAATCGGAACAAGGCCATCGACAATCCCGGCGCTTATTATGCACTGATTCTGTACAGCCAGGCCGGCCTGATGGGCGTATTTCTGGCTTCCGATGCTTTACTGTTCTACTTCTTCTGGGAGCTGGCCCTGATCCCCGTGTATTTCCTGTGTTCCCGCTGGGGCGGAGAGCGCCGCATACCGGTGACCTTCAAATTCTTCGTGTATACGTTTGTCGGCAGCCTGATGATGCTGTCGGCCCTGATCTACCTGTCTTTGCAAACGAATGGCGTGAATGCGATGAGCCTGCAAAACATTGTGGCTGCCGGTAAGGCCTTGCCGATGATGCAGCAGCATATCATCTTCGTATTGTTGTTCCTGGCCTTTGCGATCAAAATGCCGATCTTCCCCTTCCATACCTGGCAGCCGGATGCCTACGAGCAGTCGCCTACACAGGTGACGATCATCCTCAGTGCGCTGATGGTGAAAATGGGTTTGTATGCCGTACTGCGCTGGTTGCTCCCCGTGGTACCGGAAGCGATGGCCTACTGGTCTGATACCGTCATGACTTTATCTATTGCCGGTATAGTGTATGCTTCGCTGATCGCGATGATGCAGACCAATATCAAACGCCTGGTGGCCTACTCTTCCATTGCCCACATGGGCCTGATGTGTGCAGCGGCTTTCTCCGGAACTGAACTGTCGCAGCAGGGTCTGATGGTACAGATGTTCAACCACGGTATCAACATTACCGGTATGTGGGTAATCGTGAATATGGTGGAGAACAGGTATGGTACGCAGGACCTGAAGAAGATGGGCGGACTGGCCAACACGGCTCCCGGCATTGCCATCGCTTTGGTGATCATTTCCTTTGCCAACATTGCGCTGCCGCTGACGAATGGCTTTATCGGTGAGTTTATGCTGTTTACCGGCATCTTCCAGAGCGCCTCCCATTACCATATGGTGTTTATGGCGGTGGCTGGCCTGGGTATCATTCTCGGTGCAGTCTATACCCTGACGATGGTGCAGAAAGTAGCTTACGGGGAAAATAATTCCGGAGTGCTGGCAGTGGCAAAAATGAATGCTGCAGAGTGGACAGCGGTTATTGTGCTGATCGTATTCATCATCGTATTGGGTGTGTTCCCCCAACCTTTGATCGACCTGATCGGTATCCGGTAGGCAGGAATTGAATTAAGAATTATAAGCGTTATTTAAATTATTCTATAAAGTATTATGAAGGCTATTATTGCAGCAACCGTTTTGGCGATCCTGATGATGTATGCAGGGTTTGTGGTGAAGGAAAAGAAAACCATTCTAAGCATCGCTACACTGTTGCTCGCCGTATTACTGGGCGTTAATATCTACGAATTGCTGACGATGCAGGAAGGCGCTACCATTGCCCTGTTCCAGTATCAGCTCACCATCACCCGCTTCTCCGTCTGGTTCAATATGCTGATGACGGCGGCCACATTACTATACGTGCTGCTGATGGGCAATGATATCATTAAAGTCGGGAAACACACAGGAGAGTATTTCGCCTTGTTCTTTTTTATTCTTGTCGGTACTTACCTGCTGTCTTCTTTCAACAATATGCTCATCATGTTCCTGGGTATCGAGATCATCTCCATACCCCAGTATATCCTGGCCGGAAGCGATAAGCGCAACCTGAAAAGCAGCGAGGCATCCTTGAAATACCTGCTGATGGGTGCCTTTTCTACGGGCATCCTGCTGATGGGCATCACACTGATCTACGGAGCTACCGGCGAGTTCAACATCAGTAAATTCAGCTTCCTGCAAATGGAGTACATCAACCCGATGGTGCTGACGGGTGTGTTGTTCCTGATCATTTCTTATTCTTTTAAGATATCCGCAGCGCCCATGCATTTCTGGACACCGGATGTGTATGACGGCTCGCCCACACCGTTTACTGCCTTTATGGCTACAATCGGTAAGACCGCAGCCTTTATCGGTTTCATCCGCCTGTTCCATACCTCCTTTGCTTCGATCAGCCAAAGCTGGACCATCGTATTGGCCATCATCACAGCAGCGACATTGTTTGTCGGCAATATCACGGCTGTGTTCCAGCAAAGTGTCAAGCGTATGCTGGCGTACTCTTCCATTGCACAAGCCGGTTTCATGCTGTTTTCCGTAGTGTCTGTAAGCGCTTTGTCCTGGCAGGGCCTGGTGATCTACGGTGTGGCGTATACCATTGCGACCCTGGGTATCTTCGCCGTGCTGCTCAAGCTCAAAGACTTTACCTTCGACGGCTTTAACGGCCTGGCCAAAAAGAATCCTTTCCTGGCCGGTGTGACGACCATCTTTATTTTCTCACTGGCAGGTATCCCGCTTACGGCCGGCTTTATGGCCAAATTCTACATGCTGCAGGCCGCAGTGCGCCAGGGCAACCTGATGTGGCTGGTGATCTTTGCCCTGCTGATGGCGGCCGTCAGCGCCTATTACTATTTCAGGGTTATTATCGCCATGTTCTTCAAAACCGGTGAGCCGGAAATCAGTGAACTGTCCGGCGCGCAGAAATTCCTGCTGGTGCTGACGGCTCTGCTGGTCATTGTGCTGGGTATTGCTCCGCAGTTATTGCTGCCTTCCGGTATTTAAGCTCCATCAAAAACTATTGTAAAAGGCCTTCCAGCGGGAGGCCTTTTTTTGTGCCTGCTAAAGGAGCTTTTACAATACTGTAAAGGCCATGGAAGTGCGGACGTTTAAAATTTCTATTGCAGATGCCATGCCAGGGTGGAAAATTCCCAGTTGATACGCTGCGCTCATTTCCGTGGTCCTGCGCTTAACAACCAAACTGCTGCGCTTACCAAATGTCTGTGGGCAAGGTCCATGATTGATAATACCTTGCTGTTGTAATTGCTTTCTTCGGCAGGCGCGGTGCACAGTGCTTCACCAGGTGGCAATACCCATTTCTTAACCTCAAAAAATTGAAAAAGTATGAAAAATAAAATCCTGCCCTTGATGGCTCTCTTTTGCTTATTCTGTACATCGCTTGTGTTTGCCCAAATAACCACTGGCCCATCCATTACAGCGCCTGTAAGCAAAAACACTGTAAAACGTACTACTTGTTTACCTGGATATATAGGCTGTTCCCCTGTTGTCGTAAAATTAAGTCTCTCCGGAAATTCGGGCATCTTCACTCTAATGCAAACAAGGGATATTGACTACCCCGAAGTAGGCGAAACATACGATACCTACATGACTAAGATAAATGTTAAGATCGGCAGCAATTCCAGCACCGGTACCTATTACCTGCCTACAACAATAGGCGAAACGGTTGCCATAGCCGGTGACGCAGGTCTCGGCGTTTACAATGTCTATATCAAAAAGACGGCTGCCCGGGAGTTCTACCTGGAGGTATCCGACAGCAATTATTAAGCAAATAGTTTCAATGCCGATGCTGTGCACGGTATCTTTTTCCCTCTATTTTTTTAACCTCAAAAAAAACAACAATTATGAAAATCAGAATCCTGTCTTTATTGACACTTTTATGTATCCTGTTCCATTCTGCTGCCTCTGCTCAATTTGTAACGCCGAATGTGGTGAAGCGGAATGCCTGCCTGCCTGGTTTGACGGGCTGCGCCACTGTCAAAGTCGCGCTAGAGTTAAGCGCGAGTGGTTTTGCCTCTTACGGCTTCGTTACCACTCATGATATCAACCATCCCGAACTTGCAGGGAAGAGCTACTCTACACTGTATACCAAAATAAAAGTCACGATCAGCGGCCGTTCTACAAGTGGTGCTTATTTCCTGCCTACAACTATTGGCGACCAGGTTATCATTCCTGCTACCGATAACCTGACCTTCGGAGGCAACTCATACAATGTCTTTATTAAAAAGACAGGATACAACGAGTTTTACCTATCAGTGTCTAACAGCAATCTGTAAACAGATTTACTACTATCCCGATGCTGTACGCGATATCTTTTTCAACACATTTCTTAACATTAAAAAACAACAATTATGAAAAACAGAATCCTGTCATTACTGCTGCTTTTCTGTACCGCCTTTTCTACTATCGCTTTCGCTGCGCCTCCTCCTTCGTATAATAAAGTAAAGCGAGTGACTTGCCTGGCAGGGTATAGCGGCTGTTCATCAGTGCCGGTAACACTAACCCTGATCAGCACCAGTGGTGCCAGTGTCTCTAGGGTGATTGATTACCCCGATGCAGGCGAAAGTTATCTGACGGCTTACACCAGAATACAAGTCACTATAGGTACAACATCCTCCACAGATACCTATTATTTGCCCACTGCGGTAGGTGAGACTGTTTTGATATCAGGAGTGGATTACGGCGGAGTATCCTACAATGTATATGTCAAGAAAACAGCAGAGAAAGAGTTTCAGTTGTCTGCATTCGAAAGCAATTTTTAAGGATGCTTAGGGCATAAGCTCTGGAAAGCAGCTGCCAGGAGTGTTCCCGTATGATGTTGCCCTTTGCGGCAGCATCATACGGCTTTTTTAAAAACGGTTTATCTATTCCCCAAAGCGATCAGCTCTTATTTGCGCTTATGAAACAGAACCGCCTTACCTTATTTTGTTTTTTTTTCTTTTGCTGCTTGGCGCGCACGCTGTACGGGCAGCAGGATAGCGCTGCACAGAAAATACAATATGGCGCAGTGCCGGCAGCGGTCGATACCGCGGGTAGTGAAGAAAGCTTGCAGCTTTTGGATGAAGTGGTGATCCGCAAAAGGTTTGCCGTCAGAATGGATAAAGACACGACCTTTTTTGCAGCCGATAGCTTTACCGCCCGCAAATTTGATAACCTCGAAGAACTGATGCGCAGGATACCGGGCATACGAGTGGCGCAGGACGGCAGCATCCTGTACAATGGGATCCCGGTAAAACAGGTAGGCATTGACGGCGCACCTTTGGTACAGATGAATCCTCAAAAGCTGCTGCAACTGCTGCGGGGCAGGGATGTAGAAGAGCTTAAGATCTATACCCTGGAAACAGCGGTCAACCAGCCCGGCCGCTTCAATGAGCGGCAGGAAAAAGGCCTGGATATCCGCCTTAAGGAAGCAGCCCGGCATGGGTATTACGGCAAACTGGCAGCCGGTACGGGTAGCGGGGCAGTGGCGCAGTGGGATCAGGCCGCAGACCTTTCCTCCTTTACCGCAGACCGTAAAATATCTGCCTTTATACAATCGGCCAACACCGCAGACCAAAGCGCTTTTGCCGCCTCTGAGCTGAAAGGTCAGGCCCCCGGCTCGCTGCCGCGTGGCCGTGCAGCTAACTATACCGGCGGTATCTATTACGATCAGAAGATCGGCAAAAAGCTATCTGTAGGGGGCTACTACAGCATCAGCCGCAATACGCAGCACCTGCAGCAGCAAACCAAAGAGCGCAGCTTCCTGCCCTCAGGCCAGATCAACACCGATGCGCAGAGCGCTTCTGAATCCCGGATGCTTACCAATACGGTTTCCCTCCAGGCGGCTTACAGCCCCGATTCCGTTTCCCAGATTAGCCTGATGCTCAGCGCGGGCACCAGTAGCTCCGGCGGTGCACAGCAGGCCTATACATCGGCCAGCAATGAAGCAGCACTGCCGCTCAGTGCTTCGCGCCTGAGCAGCAGCACCACCACACAAAACCCTAATGCTGCGGGTACACTTTCCTGCTCCAGGAGCTTCGGCAGCGCCGGCTCGCTGAGCAGCAGTTTTGCCGCCAACCTGAGCCACAGCACAGCGCGCGCGGAGCACTCTGCAGACATTGCCTTGTTGAACTCAGCTACGGCACAGCAAGTCCGGCAGCAGCAA
>JAEUVW010000095.1 GCA_016786525.1 Chitinophagaceae bacterium | reverse complement strand
AACAACTTTCCGGCTCCCGCCTACAGCGGAGTTGTAGCCAACCAGGATCTGCACAGTCTTGGCGCTGCGGACTACATCATCGTGAGCCATCCCGACTTCCTGGGCGCTGCCAATAAACTGGCAGATTTTCACCGCAACACCAACGGCTTCAGGGTAGTGGTTGCCGACGTCAACCTGATCTACAACGAGTTTGGGTCAGGAGCGAAAGACATCAGCGCGATCCGCGATTTTGTAAAGATGTTCTATGACCGCGCCGGCAGCAACGAAAGCGACCTGCCCAAATACCTGCTGTTGCTGGGCCAGGCTTCTTATGATTACAAGAACATTACGTCCAAAACCCCCAGGCTGGTGCCTACTTTTGAAACCCCGGAATCACTGAGCGCTACATCAGGCTATTGCACCGACGACTTCTATGCCATCCTCGACAATGATGAATACATCGAAGAAGGCCGCCCCCTGATGGATATCGGTATCGGCCGTATCCCTGCTACCAATACGGATCAGGCCAATGCCGTGATTGACAAAATCATACGTTATAAAAGCACCGGCGCTTTTGGCCCCTGGAGGCTCAACAATGTCTTTATCGGCGACATAGAAGATAATGCCGGCGACCACATGATGGATGCCGATGCTATGTCCAAAACAGTGGAGACAGCTTCAAACACCTACCGTTCGCAGAAGGTATACCTGGATAATATCCCGCTGGTATCCACACCGGGCGGCACACGTGCGCCCGAAGCGAATAAGATGATTAACGACAATGTCTACAAAGGCACTTTCCTGATCAACTACAGCGGGCATGGCAGCGTTTATACCCTTTCGGGCAAACGGATCGTGACCCAGGATGACTATAATTCCTGGAACAACCAATACAAAATGCCGATCCTGATCACTGCGACCTGTGATTTCAGCCGTTTTGACAATCCTGCCCTGCAATCCGCAGGAGAAAAAGTATTGCTGAAAGGAAACGGGGGCGCTATCGCGCTGGTCACGACAACCCAGGTAGTCTATGCCAACCCCAACTATATTTTCAACAAAGCTTACCTGAAAGCCCAGTTCAACAAACAGGAGCACGGGTGGTACACTTTCGGCGACGCCTTCCGGGTTTCTAAAAATGAAGTGGTTGCAGCCGGCGACATCACCAACTCGCGGAAATTTGCCTTGCTGGGCGACCCTGCTATCGTACCCGACTTCCCGAGGTATGACGTACAAACGGACTCTGTGCATGAAGTGACGAACAACGATACCCGCTCCCTGGTAGACTCTGTCAAATCACTGGGCAGATACGTGGTACATGGCTCCGTACGGGACGACCACGGCATGCCGCTCAATGATTTCAACGGCAAGGTGAACATTACTTTCTTTGACAAAAACCAGATTTTGTCCATCAGGACAGCCAACAGCGGCAACACGGCCAGAAAAATCTCCCTGCAGAATAATATCATTTACAAGGGTATTGCCACCGTGCAAAACGGGCATTTCAGTTTTGAATTCATCACACCTAAAGATATCAACTACGAATTCGGCAAAGGAAAGATCAGCTATTATGCCGATAACGGTATTGTAGATGCTTCCGGCGCAGACACCTCGTTTACCGTAGGAGGATTTTCCGACGACGTTATTGCAGACGAAGACGCTCCTTTGGTCCGGCCATTTATGAATGACTCCTTGTTCAAAAACGGCGGACTGACCGGCAACAACAGTATTCTGTACGCCATTATTACGGACAAAAGCGGCATCAATGTGTCCGGCAACTTTGTCGGTCATGACCTTACCGCCGTACTGGACGATGTAGTGGAAGTGCCTTATGTCCTGAACGACTATTATGAAACAGCACCGAATACTTACCAAAGGGGGTATGTCAATTTCCCTATGACCGGGCTGACGGACGGCATTCATACGCTGAGGGTCAAAGCCTGGGATGTATTCAATAATTCGGGTGAAGGCGTCGTACAATTTGAGGTAATGAACGGCGATATTATCAAAATACGCAACATCTATTCTTATCCTAACCCCTTCAGGGACAGGACACATATCGTATTTGAGCACAATCACCCCAATGAGGCGCTGAAAGCCACCGTCTATGTTTACAACAGTATGGGCTCCCTGGTGCGGACGATAGAACAACAATTCAACGCTACCGGCAGCAATAGCGCGGAGGTAAGCTGGGACGGAACCGGGAACGGGGGAGAAAAGTTACCGCAGGGCATTTACCCCTACCGGATACGGATCGCCACCGAAAAAAATACAGAAGACCTTGGATACCAAAAAGTGATCCTGCAGCGTTAATTTCTTTGAGACATATTTCAGCAATGATGCATCTTGTAGGTGTTTTGCTTACTTTTGCTCACATTTTTTATAAAAAACTATACTAATCAGTACTAACATAATGTTGAATCGTTTTGCAATAATCGGCTTGGGACTACTGGCAGCGGGAACAACCGACGCTTTGGCCCAGACCAATGTCAATGGCCAGAAAATAGCCATCACCACAGCAGTACCCTTTCTCCGCATTTCTCCCGATGCCCGTTCCGGCGCCATGGGAGATGTAGGTATCGCCATATCAGCGGATGCAAATGCCCAATACTGGAATGTCGGTAAAATACCTTTTGCCAAAAAGAAATATGGTATTTCCGCCACCTATACCCCCTGGCTGCAAGACCTGGTACCGGACATTAACCTCGTTTACCTTTCAGGCTATGCCAAATTCGGTAAAGATGATAACCAGGCCATCAGCGGATCCCTGCGCTATTTCTCCCTGGGAGACATCAACTATACTGATTTCAATGGCGCAAGTACCGGCACCGGTAGGCCACGTGAGTATTCTCTTGATTTCGGTTATTCCCGCAGACTGTCTACCTACCTTTCTACAGGGGTCAGCCTTCGCTATATCCACTCTTCCCTGATTACCGGTGCGCCCAACAGCGGCGATACCAAACCCGGGAACGCTGTGGCCGGAGACGCAGGTATCTACTACTCCCGTACTACCGAACTGAATGAGGATAAAGCCGGTACCTTCAGCGCCGGTGCCGTACTCAGTAATATCGGAAGCCGTATCTCTTACAGTTCTACCCGTCGTGACTTTATCCCTACCAACCTGGGTATCGGTGCTGCCTATACTTACAAGGCAGACATGTACAACAAGATCACCATTGCCGCAGACATCAACAAACTGCTGGTACCGGCTCCGGAATCAAAAGATTCAAATGGTACGACCAGCTATTTCTACCCTGACAAATCGGTGGTTTCCGGCGTATTCAGCTCATTCGGCGACCCTGCAGGCATCAAACGTGTAAACGCTGCTATTGGTGCTGAATACTGGTATCAAGACCAGTTTGCGGTACGCGCCGGCTACTACTACGAACACAAAGACAATGGCGCCCGCAAGTACTTTACTGTAGGCCTGGGCGTACGCTATACCGTGTTTAACCTCAACGTTGCCTACCTGGTGCCTTCCGGTTCAGGCATTACCCGCAACCCGCTGAGCAACACCGTACGCTTCTCGCTGAACTTCGACTTCGACAACGGCAGCGACTTCAGCAAAACCCGCCAGGACAACTAAGCAATATTCATTTTACATACAAGGGGAGATACGGTG
>JAEUVW010000207.1 GCA_016786525.1 Chitinophagaceae bacterium | reverse complement strand
TCTTTGTTCAAACCCTACCCTATGAAAGGCAGTTTTAAACTCCTTATCCTGTTGTTCTCGTTATGCCTGGGCATAACCGGAGCCAGGGCTTCGCACTTGTATGGAGGAGAGCTTTATTACACACATGTATCAGGCAGCCTTTATCGTGTGACGATGGTTTTATACGGAGACTGCGCCGGTACGATATTCGGCACCCTGTCCAGCTCCAGCCCGGAGGTGCGGGTCTACAAAGGAACAAGCTTGTACCGGACCTTAAACCTGAAAATCACTGCTCCGTCTGCAGGGGTTGAAATTACTCCGGTTTGCCCGGATAGCCTGGGGGCCACCACATGCAACGGAGGCGGTATACCGGGTGTTAAAAAATTTGTCTATTCGGATACCGTGACCATGACTGCGGCCAGCAACTGGAGGCTCCGTTCTACCGGTACCCTGAGTGCCACTTCAAGCAGTGGCCGCAGTGCTTCGATCACCAATATATTTTCTTCCACGAGCAGCATCATGACCCTGGAAGCTACACTGAACAATAGTTCACTCGAAAATTCCAGCCCAACCTACACTACAGTACCAACGCCCTTTTTCTGCATCAATACCCTGCAGGAGTATAATCCCGGAGCGGTCGATGCCAACACCGGCGACAGCCTGCGCTATGAGCTGGTGGACGGGCTGGAAGGTACCACCGGTACGGTAACGTACAGGACAGGGTACAGCGGCACCAGCCCCCTGGCCAGTGCCACAGGCACCTTTTCCTTTAACGGGGCTACCGGTCAGCTGACCTTCAAGCCGAACCTTACCCAGGTATCGATGGTGGTCTATAAAGTCAGTGAATACCGCAGTGGTGTGCTGGTCGGTACCAGTATGCGCGAAATGAATTTCATCGTACTTTCCACCTGCAACAACAGGTCTCCTTCGGGAAGCATCCGCAATGTGGCAGGAGGGAGCTTAATCGATAGTTTCAATGTACGCATGTGTAAGAATGACACCCTGCTTACGTTCAATATCAACCCGGTCGATTCGGATGGCAATGCCATTACCATGTCTGTAAAAGGTTTACCCACCGGCGCTACCCTGAATATTACCGGCAATGGTACTACTGCACCGACTTCTTCTTTTTCCTGGAATACGGCCAGTATCAGCCCCGGCTATTACTACTTCTACATCACCTACCAGGATGATGGCTGCCCGATCAGCAGTAAGCAGACGATCGCTTACGGGATACAGATTATCGGGAAACCTGCCGCTACCGTCACTACGGTAAAGGCTGCGAGTTGCGTTGCAAAATCAGTGATTGACATTACACCCTATACGGGAAGCCCGGCCTGGACACTGCAGGCCTATTCAGGAACGGTATTGTTGCACACGCTCAGCGGGACAGGTTCTGTTTTCCGCGACAGTCTTGCTCCCGGCACCTATGTGTACCGGATTACCAGTGGCGAAGGGTGTACCGGGGAAATAAGCCATGTGGTTACACCACCCCCACCGGTCACCATTAACCTGATCAATCCTACCGCAGCATTGTGCAAAGGCTCTGCCGACGGGAAAGTAACGGTAACGCCGGGTAGCGGAACAGCCCCCTTGCAATACCAGGTCAACGGGGGAGCTTTTGTCAGCACTTCCACCATTACCGGTTTAAGTGCGGGCTCCTATAGCCTGCGGGTGCAGGATGCCAATTCTTGTTTCAAGGACACTTCATTTGTCATCGGGGAACCCGTTTCCCTGGGCATACAAACTTTTTCTGCCACAAACCTGAAGTGCTATGGTGTAGCCACGGGTACAGCCGGTATCAGCGCCACAGGAGGGACACCGCCTTACCGGTACCGGGTAGATGGGGGTACATATTTCCCTTCTGGTTCTTTCAGCGGGCTTTCTGCCGGCACCCATACCATCACGATCACGGATACCAACGGGTGTACAAAAGACACCAGCTTTGTTCTGACGCAGGCTCCGAGAATCAGTATTTCCAGCATGACGATTACACAACCCCTGTGCAATGGCGGCACAAATGGTGCTGTAAGTTTTTCCGCTGCAGGGGGTGCCCCGCCGTATGTGTACAGCATAGATGGGGGCAGCTACGGCACGTCCACCACCTTTACCGGCTTGTCTGCGGGTGCGCACAACATCAGCATCCGGGATACGAGCCTGTGTGTATGGGACACCGTTTTTAACATGAAAGAACCGGACCTGCTGGATGTCTCGTCCTACACTATTGTGAAACCGGCTTGCAAAGGTACTGCTACGGGTTCCCTCTCGGTAAGCGGTAAAGGAGGAACGGCACCGTATACGTACCGGATAAACGGGGGAGCGTACGGGACTTCAGGGACATTCGGTTCTTTGCCTGCCGGTACGCATACCGTTACGATCCGGGATGCCTATCTCTGTACCCGGGATATTTTATTCCCGGTCACAGAACCGGAAAAGCTAAGCGTATCCTCGCTGACCCTCACCGGTGCATTATGCAAAGGTTCGGCCAACGGCACGGCTTTGGTTGCCGGTTCCGGGGGCACCACACCGTTCCAGTATAAAAACGGCAGCGGCAGCTTCACCGCTTCTGCCACATTTACTGGGCTTGCTGCAGGGACGTACACGATTGTCGTCCGGGATGCCATGCTGTGTACAGCCGATACCACCTTCACCATTACCGAGCCTGACTCTGTGAGGATCCAGAAGCTTTCCTTGCGCTCACCGCTGTGTAAGGATGGAATGTCGGGCGAGCTCAGCGTGATGGGCGGCGGTGGTACTGTACCCTACAACTATAGTGTTGATGGGGGAACTTTTGGCAGCAGCGGCGTATTTGCTGCTCTGGGTGCGGGGGTACATACCGTCAGGGTGCGCGATATCAATCTCTGCACGCGCGATACGACCATTACACTTTCTGAACCGGATTCTGTTTCGGCAGTGCTCAGCCTGAGAAAAGCCTCCTGCAACGGTGTGGCTGACGGGGCTATTACCGTGGATGCAAAGGGAGGAACCAGGCCCTACCAATATGCCCTCAACGGAGGGGCATTCGGCAGCGGTGCCACATTCAGCACCCTTGCACAGGGCACTTATATCATCACGGTAAAGGACAGCAATAGTTGCACCCGATCCTACAACGCCGTGATAGAAGATTCTGTCGAACTGAAAGCAGACCTGACCACGACCGATGTTTCCTGCTTCGGTTGGGTGAACGGCAGCATTACGGTGATCCCCCTGAACGGAAAATCACCCTACACCTATTCAATTGCCACCGGCGGATTCAGGTCGTCCCCGACCTTTAAAGCCATCTCGGCCGGGACCTATATGATCCGCATGAAAGATGGGGCAGGCTGCCTGTATACGGGTTTTGCCACCGTTCAGCAACCGGACCCCTTAGGCATAGCCGCAAAAATCACCTCGCCTGTTTGCACGGGTAAAGGAGACGGCAGTATTGAGATCACAGCTTCGGGCGGTACAGCATCATACACTTACTCAATCGATGGCAAACCCTTCGTTTCCTCCGGCCTGTTTACCACACTGGCGCCGGGTGTATACAACCTGAGTGTAAAAGATGCGCAGGGCTGCACAAAGGATACAACGCTGGAACTGCTGGACCCGCCGGTACTGACCCTGTCTGTCGCGACAAAAATGCCCCTGTGCTATGGCAGCTCAGACGGCAGCATTGAGCTGAGCGGGGCAGGAGGAACGCCAAAGTACCATTACATGCTCAACAGCGGTCCCTCCGGCTCCGACGGCCTGTTCCCCGGCCTGATAAGCGGCTCCTATACGGTATCGGTCATCGATAACAATGGCTGCAGGAAAGACTCGGCGCTGGTGCTTGGCCAGCCGCAGGCTCTGAGCTTCTCCGCACTGAAAGTGCTGCAGCCCACCTGTGAAGATTATGCCGACGGCTTTATCTCTGCCACTGTAACAGGGGGCACGCGGCCTTACCGGTATGCCATCAATACAGATAGTTTCAAAAACGAGGAATTTTTTACAAAGCTGAAAAGCGGCACCTACAGAGTGCATGTGAAGGATCAGAATAATTGTACGATAGATACCATACTGGTTTTAAAAGGCCATCCCAAGATTGTCCTGGACAGCATGCTTTCCCGAATGCCGAGCTGCTTCGGAAAAGACGATGCCTCTTTCCGCCTGTTTGTGTCGGGCGGCACTCCGCCGATACGCTTTGTCAGCAGCGATATGGGCAGCGATACCCTGATGCAGGCCAGCTTCGATCAGCTGAAAGCTGGTACTTATATGGTAAAAGCCATTGACGCTGTTCGTTGCGCCAAAGACTTTTCCGTAAACATCGGGCAGCCTGAAGAACTGAGGGTTAGCTTAGCCGTTTTAAACAACGACTGCACCGGCATGGACAACAACGGCAGCATCAGCGCTGCAGTCTCCGGCGGTACCGGTCCTTACCGCTATCTCTGGTCGTATGAAAGCCAGGCGGACTCCTTGATACGCGGACTTGTCAACGGACCTTATACCGTATGGGTGCAGGATGCAAACAATTGCAGGGACTCTTCGGCTGCGGAAATCGGTTACGATAATTGCTGTAAACCCGCTATACCGAATGCATTCAGCCCCAATGATGACGGCATCAACGATATATTCCGCATTTTGTACAAGGGAGATATCGTTCTGAAAGAGTTTATCATTTACAACAGGTATGGCCAGCAGGTATTTGCCACCACCAACATCAATGAAGGCTGGGATGGCCGCTTCCGCGGGCAAGCGGAATTGCTGGGGGTTTATTACTACTATATCCGGCTGATCTGCGGCAATAACGGGGATAAGGAAGTCATGTTTAAAGGCGATGTGACCCTGGTACGCTAAAATTTACCCTTTTTTGGGGAAAAGTGAACCCGGTTAGCATAAAAAATTTACATTTGCAGCCCTTATAAGAAAATACATTTATGGAATACAGAGAAATAGTTGCCGTTACGGGCATTGGTGGTTTGTTTCAGTTGCTCACAACCAAAAGTGACGGAGCCATCGTGCGGAACTTAACCGATAAGACAACCAAGTTTATCCCTGCACGCGTGCACAACGTGACGCCTATAGAAAGTATTGAGATCTATACCACAGACGAAAATGTCCGTTTGCACAAAGTGCTGCAGGCCATTAAAGATAATGAGGCGGCAACACCCCTGGTAGATGTAAAGAAAGCGGACAACGCTGCCATTAAGAACTACTTTAAAAAAGTATACCCCGGCCTGGACGAAGAACGCGTCTATGTCAGCGATATGAAGAAGATCGTGAAATGGTATGAGCTGCTGAAAGCCAATGACCTGCTGAACTTTGAAGCTTATGATGCACCGGCCGAAGGTGGTGCTGAAGTGGCGGAAGAAAAAGCAAGTGAAGAAGCGGCTCCGGCTAAAAAAGCCAAAGCAAAGAAAGCGGACGAAACGGAAGCCCCTGCTACGGAAGAAAAACCTGCAAAGAAAGCCAAAGCAAAGAAAGCGGTGGCTGAAGAAGGTACGGAAGCCCCTGCAAAGAAAACAGCACGTAAAAAGAAAACCGAAGAATAAAGTATTCCCGCTCCATAAGGGGTATAAAAAAGGATCGCAATACTGCGATCCTTTTTGCTTTGTGATCTGTAGCTAAACGGTAATAAACAGCATGCCTGCAGGAATATTACAGCGCAGCCAGTATTTCGTAGAAGCGATGGCAATCTTCAAAATTGTTGTACATCGGCACCGGGGCAATCCGGATCACGTTAGGTTCTCTCCAGTCGGCAATAACGCCGTTTTCCGTTAAGGCTTTAAACACTTCCTTACCCCTTTCGTCAAACAGCATAGAAAGTTGCGCCCCGCGCCTTTGCGGGTCTTTGGGTGTGATAATGGTAAACGATAAATGGGTGAGCTGCATCAGCAGGTACTCAAGGTACGCAGTCATGCGGATGCTTTTTTCCCGAAGGGCAGGCATCGTTGCTTTCTGAAACAAATCGAGGGAGGCCCGGTGTGCGACCATGTTGAATACGGGAGCATTACTCATCTGCCAGCTGGCCGCCCCCTTTTGCGGTGCAAAGCCTTTTTGCATCTTAAAGCGTGTCTGTTCTTCATTGCCCCACCAGCCGGCCAGCCTGAAAAATTCAGGATTATTGCCGTGGGTCTCGTGCACAAAAGCACCACCTACACCGCCCGGACCGGAATTGAGGTATTTATAGGAGCACCAGCATGCAAAGTCTACCTGCCAGTCGTGGAGCTGCAAGGGAATATTGCCCACCGCATGGGCCAGGTCGAAGCCGCAATAAGCGCCGGCTGCATGGGCGGCCTTCGTTATCGCCGCCATATCAAACAGCTGGCCGGTATAATAATTGACCCCGCCGAAAAGCACAACAGCCAGGCTGTCGCCGGCCTCTCGGATGGCGTTCAGGATATCTTCTTCTTCAATAATGTGGGCCCCCTGCCTGGGTGCCACTTCTATGATCGCATCTTCCGGATCATACCCGTACATCCGCACCTGCGATTCGATGGCATACTGATCGCTGGGGAAGGCGCCGGCCTCCATCAGGATTTTATACCTGCCGTTCCCGGGCCGGTAAAAAGAAAGCAGCAGCAAATGCAGGTTTACCGTCAAAGTGTTCATCGCTACTACTTCTTCCTGCCTGGCCCCTACGATCTGTGCCAGATTGCCGGAAAATTGCCGGTGGTAGGAAAACCAGGGGCTGCGTGCTTCAAAATGCCCTTCGACACCATACTTGGCCCAATCGGCAAGCTCTGCGTCCATCAGGTACTGAACAGCACTCGATTGCAGGCCCAGCGAATTACCACAGAAATAAACCGTATTCCTTTCATTGTGCTGGGGAAACAGGAAGCGTTCCCGGAACGGATGAAGAATGTCCAGCTGATCCTGGGTACGGGCGTATTCCAATGTAGTGTCGAAAGTATGGTCCATGTATTTAAAGTATGAGCAGCAAAAGTAAAGCACTAAGTAATAAAAATTACTGTGGAATGAAGAGAATTTATTGCTTTGATTATCATGCTATTATAGCCGCTATGGATAGAAAAATGCTGGCAAATGAAGTTTGCCTATATGTTAAGGGATTGTTTATTCCTTGTTTTTTTGTTAACTTGCTTTTCAAATCCTATTGTTATCGGTGAATAATATTCACAAAATAATGCCTATGAAAATTTTTACTACTAAAGGGGCTTCCCTACTCCTTTTATTCCTTTTGTTAGCCTTAAGGGGCTTTACGCAAGTAGCCGACTTCACGGCTTCAAAAACCTCGGGGTGTTCCTCCTTTAATGTAGATTTCAAAAATACCAGTACCGGTACGATCGCCAGTTCCTTTTGGGATATGGGTGATGGAAGAACTGCGACAGACCCCGGTAAGTCGGATGCGTCGTTTACCTTCACCACACCCGGCACTTATACGATTACACTGACAGTGACAGGCTCATCCGGTTCCAAAAGCACCAAAACGATGACCTTGACCGTGTACCCGAGCCCAACCGTAAACTTTACGGCCTCACCCTTGAGTATCTGTCCCTGCGAGGAAGTCTCCTTTACCAATACCTCTGTTCCCAATGCCCCCGGGCCTATGAGTTCTATGTGGTCGTTCGGGGATGGCAATACGGCAACCACAGACAATACCGCTTACCGTTACTGCACCCCGGGCTCCTACGATGTGGCCCTGAAAGTCACGAATGGTGCCGGATGTGTGGGTACCAAGCTGGAAAAAGCGAAGATCAAGGTCAACGAAGCCCCGGATGTTACGTTCATTGCCTCGAAAGTAAACCTGTGCAAGGTGCCGGATACTACGGATTTTACCAGTTACGTAACCAAAGGCAAGCCTCCTTATACCTATGCCTGGGATTTTGGCGACGGCACCGGTACTTCTACTGCCGCAAACCCTACCTATGCCTACAGGACATGGGGTTCGTTTACCGTAAGGCTGGTTGTGACAGACGCCAACGGCTGTAAAGACACTTCAGAGCGTATCAAGTATATTGTATCGCAGGCTATGAATTCCGATTTCAAGCTGCCCACCAGCGAATGCCCGGGTTTTAACCTGAAAGCATTTGAAAGCACAACAACACCTTTGCCCCTTACCGTAAAATGGAGTTTCAGCGACGGGGTAACCGCAACAGGTCTTGTTGCGGAGCGGCATTTCTGGAAAGGCAATACCTACACCGTAACGATGATCGACTCCTTTGGGCCGGGCTGTAAAGACACGGCCATCAAGACCTATACCGTCTATCCCAAGCCGCACCCCATCTTTACCTACAGCCCGACCTATCCTTGTCCGGCGCCCGCCACGATCTCTTTTACCAACCTGAGCTATGCAACAGACAGCTTTTACTGGATTTTCGGCGACGGCGGTATCTCACGCGCCAGCAGCCCTTCCCATACTTACCTGAGAGATAGTATCTACACCGTATTCCTGATCGGGAAAACAGTACACGGCTGCCTGGATACCTTCAGGGTACGCGATACGACGAAGGATTTCCCTGCCGGGTATCCCGACCCTACAGCCAGCGATGTCAAAAAGCGGTTTTATGACAGCACCAACAGCCCTGTGATTATCCGCATCCACAAAGGTGAAGTAAACATTTATGCAGACTCTACAGGGGGATGCCTTCCTTTTGTCCTGAAGCCGGTGGCCCTGATGTGTGGTGCAAGCAAGATGCCGGCAGATACGTCGAAGCTGGTGTGCCCCTTCCCTAAAGTGCCCTTAGGCTTTCCTTCCCCGCCTTACTGGAAGTGTGCGTACCCCTACCATCCCACAGATAAGTACCCGGATGACGTTGCCGATCCGTATATCGTTGCCAGCAAAACAGCCTGCGGTGAAGACCCGCATCCTTACCCCATTGTCAGCTACTACTGGGACTTTGGCGACGGTACCTATTCCACGGTAGACAGCCCTACCCATACGTATTATACCGAAGGTCAGTGGATGGTAAAAGTAACCGTGCAGACCGCAAACGGCTGTACGCATACCGACTCCCTGTATGTAACGGCGGGGAATCACCCGACTGCCGATTTTACCATCGCCCCGCAGGACCTGTGTATTCATGATAGTGTGACGATCACCAACAAATCCAAACTGGGCCGGAGTTTTATTTTCGATTTTAAAGACGGCACCTTCTTTACGACCAATGATTCACTGGCCGTGCACCGGAAGCGCTACGATCACTCCGATACCTTTAAAGTATTGCTATCGGCTACCAGGAATGGCTGTAAGGATACCATGCAGCTCTCCGTGATCGTAAGACCCCCTCAGGTGTTTGACTCCATAGGATATAACTGTACCGGCAACGACAGGATGAAGGTGTTTTTTGCCGATAAATCCAAAGGGGCGACCTCTGTATTGTGGCGCTTTGGAGACGGCTTCACTTCTTCGGCTCCTACGGTGACGCATACCTATGCAGCCCCCGGCAAGTATACGGCCTGGCACATTGTGTACAACAATGTCTACAATTGTGCCGATTCTGTTGCACACGAGATTTATATTTTCGATCCCAAGCCTTTCTTCTCTACCCCGGACACCACGGTCTGTGTAGGAGATACGCTGACGTATGTTGATGCTTACCGCGATTATTTTGTAAGCTGGTCCTGGTATACCAGTACGATGAGCCAGGAGGACAAAGGGCGCCGTTTCCACCTCAATGGCGGATACCCGGATACGGGACGATACGATGTGATGTATGTGGCACGCGATATCCACGGCTGCTTCGATACCTTCTCCCGCCTGAAATATGTGCTGGTGGCCAAACCGCAGATGAAGATGGTCGCCAGCCCCCTGGTCGGGTGTACACCTGCTACCATCAACTTTACAGATATGAGCACCAATGTCAGCGGTGCCAACAATATCAGCCGTACCTGGCGCTGGGGTGATGCCACCTCTACTACAGGGACCAGCATTACGGCCAGCCATTATTACCCTGTTACCGGAGGCTATAAGGTCAAACTGATCGTCTCGGACGATATCGGCTGCAAGGACTCTACCGAGGTAGATGTATCGGTACGCAAACCGAAAGCAAATTTCGTCGCAGAGGCCAACGATACCACCTGTATGGACCGGAACATAAAGTTCCATAGTACATCCAGCGGGGTCAGTCTCACCTACAGCTGGAGCTTTGGCGACGGGGGCACCGGCACCGGGCCGGATCCGGTCTATGTTTATAAATCGATCGGGACTTTCGATGTGCGCCTGATCGTTACGGATGCCAATGGGTGCAAAGACACCATGCTCAAACCGGCCTTCATTACGACGGTAAAGCCTAAGGCCGCCTTTACAATGAGCGATTCTATCGCGCTGTGCCCGCCACTTTTCGTCAACTTTACCAACGCTTCTTCAGCGAATGCTGTCCGCTTCCTGTGGGACTTTGACAATGGCAGCACCTCCGGTGTACGCAACCCTGTTGCCCCCTTCCTGGATATGCGCCTGTATGTGGTGAAGCTGATCGCTTTCGATAAGTTTGGCTGTACAGACACGGCTTATGGCAGGGCCAGGGTAGCCGGTTATGACGGGGCGCTGAAATATACACCGCTGTCTGGTTGTGCTCCGCATACCGTAGAGTTTACGGCCGACCCGATCAAAGCGGATGTGATGGTCTGGGATTTTTCAGATGGTATTACAGCAGATGCTGAAGGTAAGTTTACCACTACCCATACCTATACAAAACCGGGAGCCTATGTGCCGCGCCTGATCCTCGGAGACGGCAAGGGCTGTAATGCTTCCAGCATGGGCCTGGATACGATCAAAGTGGATGCCGTAGAGGCAGCGATCAACAGCACACCAAGGTGTATCGGCGTACCGATCACCTTCGACGATGCATCGAAGAGTTACTTCTCTACCCACGGTTCTTCCGAATGGACTTTTGACGACGGCACAACGTCGACAGATAAAAATCCGAAACGAACCTATACCAAAACCGGGACCTACTCCGTACAGCTGATCACTACCAATACCAATGGCTGTAAGGATACGATCAATACCACCATCACGGTCAACCCGCTGCCCATCATCAAGGCAAAAGATACCATTATCTGCCTGGGCGACCCGGCCCCGCTTTCCGCGGAAGGAGGAGTGTCCTACAAATGGGATGCTTCTTCAAGCCTGAGCTGTACCGATTGCAACAACCCGACCACGAAGACAACCGTGCCGGCTGTATACTATGTCACCGGTACGGATGCCAATGGTTGTAAGAACCGCGATACACTTACTGTAGGGATTAAAACCAAAACGACACTGATTAGTCCGCCCAAAGTGGAAGTGTGCCAGGATACCCCGATCCAGATCACTGTTTCCGGTGCTCAGCAATATACCTGGACCCCGGACTCTTTCCTGAGCAATGCCACTATAGCAAACCCGATTGCTACGATGAAGCATTCGATCATCTACCGTGTCATTGGTGTAGAGGGTTCCTGTATCCCGGACACCGGCTACGTAGAAGTGACGGTGCACCCGACACCGGAAGTAGACGCAGGCGCCGACCAGAAAGTGCTGGCCGGTACCGAAGTTCAGCTCAAGGGATCGGGTAAGTACATCAAGGATTACCTGTGGACGCCTGATTCTCTGGTGACCTGCGGCAATTGCCAGAATGCGATAGCCCGGCCTATGGTGACGACGACGTTTACCCTGAAGGGCACCAGTGAATTCGGTTGCTCTGCTACCGACGATGTTATCATTACGATCTTCTGCGACAACAGCCAGCTATTCATCCCGAATACCTTTACACCCAACGGAGACGGGCAGAACGATTACTTCTACCCGCAGGGTCAGGGTATCAGCAAGATCACTTCCTTCATCATCTACAACCGCTGGGGCCAGAAGGTCTACGAGCGTAAAGGGACCAGTGCAAACGTGCGCGAACAGGGATGGGACGGATCTTTCAACGGAGATATGCTCACGCCGGATACCTTCGTGTATACCCTTGAGGCCACCTGCGATAATGGCGAAACCGTATTCTGGAAAGGCGACGTAACCCTGATTAAATAACCCTGGTAACCATAAAAGCAATTGAGATGAAAAGACTATTGAAAAAAAGCGCAGTTTTAGGGTTGCTGTTGTCCGCTGTGCTAAGCCCGGAAAGTAAAGCACAGGATATTCACTTCTCACAGTTTTACGAGACGAGTATCCTCCGCAACCCTGCACTGACCGGCATCTACAACGGGGAGTACCGCATGAGTGTTATGTACCGCAACCAGTGGAACAGCATCAGCGCCCCCTTCCAGACTGCCACAGCCTCAGGCGAAGTGAAAAAGCAGATTGGTAATTCGGAAGACTTTATCGGCTTTGGCCTGCTCGGGTTTTTCGACCGTACCGGCAGCATCAACCTGACGACCTTGTCCGGCAACTTCGCCGTTTCCTACAACAAGAACCTGGACAACCAGCACAGTACATTCCTGTCTGTAGGCCTGATGGGCGGATACCTGCAGCGCAACTACGACCCCAGCAAAATGACCCTGGGCAACCAGTATATTCCCGGGGTAGGGTATGACCCTTCGGCACCCACCGGGGAGCGGCTTCCGAATCCCAAGATGTCGCAGATGGATATCGGTCTGGGTGTCAACTACACTTCCAACACAGGGGCAGACAATAAAACAAACTATTCTGTTGGTGTGTCCGCCTATCACCTTACCCGCCCGGAGAATAATTTTTACGGCGATATCGCAGGGGTAAGGCAGGATATGCGTTTCAATGTAAATGCCAGCAGCAACTGGCTTATTACAGAAACGTGGAGTGCACAGGCCCTGGGCAACTTTATGATGCAGGGGAAATATAACGAAGTGATCGTAGGGGCAATGGCAGGCCGCAAAAATGCAGAATCATCTTCAGCCGATGTACTGGTCATCTATGGCGGCCTGATGTACCGCCTGAACGATGCCCTGATCCCGGTATTGAAAATAGACTTCAACGACCTCACCTTCGGCGCCAGTTACGATATGAATGTTTCGAAACTACGGGCGGCCTCCAGCCTCCGCGGCGGATTCGAATTGTCTATTGTAAAAACGGGTATGTTCTCCGATCCGAACCGCAGCTTCAGCAGCACGGTTTGCCCGAAACGGTAAGTACGCTTTATGGCATCAGCACAATGGTCAGCACTGAAGGAGTGCTGACCATTGTTTTTTAGGAGATAGCTTTGTTGAGGAAATCGATAAAAGGCTTCATTTCCTTTACGATGGCGGCGATCTGTTTTACCGCATTTTTTGATGTAAAGTCTTTATCGGCAAAAGGTGTACCCACGGTAAAGCTTTTCAGCTTCAGGTACTCCAGGGCAGGGTTGTCTTCTTCATAATCTTTCGGCGCCCGTTTCAGTTTTTCCGACTGGTCCGGCTCCCCGAACATTTTTTTGAAAGCAGGTTTTTTGACGATTGCAGTAAAGCCGTCGAGATCATAATCGATCTCCTGGCGTACGGCTTTGAGCAGGGGGGCTTCGGGCATCCACAGGCCCCCGCCGATAAAACTATGGTTGCCGGGCTGCAGGTGTACATAGTAGCCCGCTATGCTTACCTTTTTGTCTCCTTTGCCAAAGCCGGCGCCGAAATTGTTTTTATAGGGTGTTTTGTCTTTCGAAAACCGAACATCCTTATAGATCCTGAAGATACAGTCTTTTGCTTTGCGCCCTTCCAGTTCGGGGATCAGCGGTGTATTGGCCTGCAGGATAGCGCCGACGAATTGTTCAAAATCTGCCTTGGCTGCTTCATACTGTTTGCGGTGTTCGTCAAACCATGCCTTATGGTTGTTCTGATCCAGTTGGGCTAAAAAATCGAGCGTGGATTGTTGCAGCATAAATAAAGATTGTAGCGATACAAACTTACAGAGATTAGCCTGCCCGTCAACACGTTTTTTTGGTAAATTTTACCGGCTTGCTTCTCTGCGATTGAGTATCTTGCAGCCTGATGATACCTGCTGTTGCAAAGGATTTCCGCTTTGCGGAAGTCATCCTGCCCCTGAACCTGCCCCAGACGCTTACCTACGGTATTCCTGTGGATATACAGGGCAAACTTCAGGAAGGAATGCGGGTGGAAGTGGCGCTGCGGGGTAATAAGTTTTTTGCCGGTATCGTACAGCGTTTGCACAATGAGCAGCCCGACGCCTACATGGTGAAGCCCATCCGCAGCATACTGGACCCTGCGCCTGTGGTCAACACCTTCCAGCTCCGCTTCTGGGACTGGATTGCACAATATTACATGGCTTCACCCGGGGAAGTAATGCATGCCGCCTTACCGGCCCATCTGAAACTGATGGGCGAAACCCGTATAGAATGGGCGGGGCGACAGGATCATGACCATATCGGCTGGAGCGACCAGGCTTATCTTGCCGTTGAGGCCTTGCTGCTGAAAAAGGAACTGACCATTACAGAACTGAGGCAGATCACCGGGGCAGGCTATTTGCCGCAGGTGCTGAATGAACTCATCGAAAACGAAATGGTCTACCTGAACGAGGGCCTGGAACCATCCTACCGGCCCCGTACGGAAAAAGTGGTGACACTCACCGAAGCCTACCGCTCAGAAACAGCTTTGGCGGCATTGTTCGAAAAGCTGCAACGGGCGCAGAAGCAGCAGGAATTATTGATGGCTTATATCACTTTATCGAAAACGGCACCCGTGGTGCTGCGTACCGCTTTGCTGGATAAAGCCAAAGCAAACCCGTCGCACTTAAAGCCGCTGATCGATAAAGGTGTGTTCGTTACGGAAGAGCGGGATGTAGACCGTTTGCAATACACTGCGGCGGAACCGGCCGGGCCGATCCGGTTTACAGAAGCCCAGCAAAAAGCTTACCATACAGTGGTCAGCTCCTTTCCTGAGAAAGATGTCTGCCTGTTGCAGGGTGTCACCGGGTCAGGAAAGACACTTTTATACATCAGCCTGATCAAAGCCTGCCTGGAGCAGGGGAAACAGGCTGTTTTTTTATTGCCGGAGATCGGGCTGACCACCCAGTTGGTGTCGCGCCTGCATGCCTATTTCGGAGAAGAGATGGGCGTGTACCACAGCCGCTTTTCGCACAATGAGCGCGTAGAGATCTGGGAAAAGGTCAGGACGGGTAAGTACAAAGTCATCGTGGGGACACGCTCTGCGCTTTGGTTGCCGTATACAGATCCGGGTATTTTTATCGTAGATGAAGAGCACGACGCTTCCTATAAGCAGCAGGATCCCGCTCCCCGTTTCCAGGCCCGTGATGCCGCTATCTACCTTGCCGGCCTGTATGGTGCCAAAGTATTGCTGGGCTCTGCTACTCCATCAGTAGAAAGCCTGTACAATGTGCAGCAGCAGAAATACGGTTTTGCAGCGTTAAATGAGCGGTTTATGGGGGTCAGCCTGCCGGATATACAGGTAGTCGACGCCCGTTCGCTAGACAAGCAGTACAAGCAGGGTATCCGTATGATCGGCCCCGAATTGCAGGAGGCCATGGCCAAAGCCCTGGCAGGCAAACGGCAGGTGATCCTGTTTCAGAACAAAAGGGGATACAGCCCTTTCCAGCTCTGCCGGAGCTGCGGCTGGGTGCCGCAATGCAGCAATTGCTCCGTAGCATTGACCTATCATAAAAGCACAGACAAACTGCATTGCCACTATTGCGGGCTGAAGACGCCTGTACTGCATCATTGCCTGAAATGCGGCAGCGCCGACCTGGTGAGCAAGACCTTTGGTACGCAAAAAATAGAAGAGGAAGTACAGCAATTGTTCCCGAAGGCCAGGGTAGACCGCATGGATACGGATACCACGCGGGGCAAACAACAGTTTTCCCAGCTGCTGGACAAACTGCAGCGGCAGCAGACCGATGTACTGGTCGGCACGCAGATGGTCGTCAAAGGGCTCGATTTTCCCAACGTTTCCCTGGTCGGTATCCTGAGTGCGGACAGCCTGCTGAATTACCCCGACTTCAGGGTCAATGAGCGCGCCTTCCAGCTGATGTCGCAGGTCAGCGGGCGGGCGGGCAGAGCCGATGGCGACGGTGTGGTGATGATACAAGCCTATAACCTGCAGCATCCCGTATTGCAATGGATAAAGGAGCATGACATACGCAGTTTCTACCTGAACGAAATTGCCGGGCGGCAGCAATTCGGCTACCCTCCCTTTACACGCATCATTAAAGTGATCTGCCGGCACCGGCATGAGCAAAAAGCCATCGATGCAGCTGCAGAGATGGCACAGTCGCTGGCGTCCGTCAGCGGCATTACCATACAGGGGCCGGTACCGGCTTCCGTAGCCCGCGTACGCAACCAGTATGTACAGGAAGTATGGATCAAATGCCCCAGGGATACACAAGTATTGATGGCGGTAAAGGCCGGCTTGAAAGAACAACGCAATCTCAGCCTCGCGAAGCGCGGATTTTCAGGCGTTCAGATTATTTTTGATGTAGATACTGCATAGAGCCATATGATGCTTCCCCAACTGCTTATTTCGTCCAACAGCCCGGCTTCCGGATCGTTCAGGCAAAGAGGTATTCTGTGTTTTGAAGATGCTGCTGCGCATGTACGCAGCCTTCCCTATAAAAGGAACGGCAATAAAGAGGACCTGTGTGCCGTATTGTCTGACGGCTATGGTACCTGCAGCACCAAACATGCATTGTTGCGGCAACTGGCTGTAGAGAACGCATGGCCCGATGTCCGGCTCCTGATGTGTATTTTTAAGATGAATGCCGTCAATACGCCACCTGTTGCCCGTACGCTGGAAACATATCATTTGCCTTATATGCCCGAAGCGCACTGCTATCTCCGCATCAATGGTGCAATCTGGGATGGTACGACCACCGGTTCCTGCGAGGAAAATTTTGTAAATGATCTGCTGCTCGAAAGAGAGATAGAACCTGCACAGATTGCCGGATTCAAAGTAAACTGGCATAAAGACTTCCTGGAGCAATGGCTGAAGGAAACAGCATACCCTTATTCCCTTGACGAATTGTTTGCCATCCGGGAGCGATGCATTAAAGACCTTGAATATGCCCATTGATACGCAATTGTCTACAGAACGCCTGCTGCTTCGCCCGGTCGGGCTACAGGACCTGGAGTGGATACACGGGTTGCATTCCCTGCCTGAATCAGACCGGTACAATACTATGGGTATCCCGGCCGACCTTTCCGTTACCGAAGCAGTGATGCAGGGTTGGTTCGATGAGATGGCACAAGGCAAAAAGTATGTGTTCGCGCTTACCACCCTCAATGGTGATTTTGTTGGCCTGGCAGGTATGAACATAGACCGGCCCCGCTATGCCCGGGCTGAGATCTGGTACAAGCTCTTCCCCCGGTACTGGGGCAAAGGTCTGGCAACAGAAGCCGTACGGGCCTTGCTGCAATTTGGATTCGGCCCGCTTTCCCTGCATCGCATCGAAGCCGGTTGTGCTGCGGAAAACAGCGCTTCCGCCCGTGTATTGCAGAAGGCAGGATTTGTACAGGAAGGCCTGAGCAGGAAGGCATTACCCATTCGCGGCGAATGGAAAGATGGCTATAACTTTGGGCTCTTAAAAGAAGACTGGCTCCATAACAACACAAAGCAATGAAAAGGAAATTGTTTTTACTGAATATCGTACTCTTGCTCTGCACCCAACTGTCTATCGCGCAGCAGAGCGCCGGCCCGGATTTGCAGCAGCAATTGGAACTGCTGGTCAAAGAGCACAAGAGCAGGATAGGCGTGGCGATCAATGCAGGTGATGAGGTCGTACGGCTGCATAATGAACACCATTACCCTATGCAGAGCGTGTTTAAATTCCCGCTGGCGCTGGCCATCCTGAAAAAAGTAGATGAAGGTGCATTGAGCCTGGAGCAAAAAATACACATCTCCAGGTCGGAACTACACCGGAATACCTGGAGCCCGATGCGTGAGGAGCACCCAAAAGGCAATCTTGATCTTTCTGTTGCGGAACTCCTGCGTTATTCCGTATCCATGAGCGACAACAATGCCTGCGATATTTTATTTCGTGTAGCCGGAGGGCCGGCAAGCGTGAACCAGTATATCCACAGCATTGGCATACAGGAGATACAGATCGCGGCTACCGAACATGAAATGCACCAATCCTGGCCGGTACAATATACCAATTGGTGCACTCCTGCCGCTATGAACGAGATGCTCACCGGGTTTCAGGAAGGGAAATATTTATCGGCATCAGGCACTGCATTCCTGCTGAAGCTGATGACAGCATCTTCCAACAGCGATAAAAGGATCAAAGGTTTGTTGCCCCCTTCCGCTACCGTGGCCCACAAGACGGGAAGCTCAGGAACAAACAAATCCGGCCTGACCGCCGCCACAAACGATGCGGGTATCATCAGCCTGCCTGACGGCCGGCGGATCTTCATTACCGTATTTGTTTCCGATGCTATGGAGTCGTATGATGCTAACGAAGCCATCATTGCACGCATTGCCAAAGCAGCATTCGATCACTATTCCGGGAATAAATAGACTGCCATGACAATCCTGAAAGTAAAGGCACTTTCTACGGCACAGAAAGAAGCCGTCCTGCAGCTGTGGAACAACGAATATCCTGCCCAGCTCTGTTTCCGTTCCGTGCAGGAACTGGAGCAATACCTGTATGCTTTGAGCAAACCGGTGCATTATATTGCCGGGAACCCCAGCTTACCTTGTGCCGCATGGGCCTTCGCGTTTGAAAGGGATGGGGAGCGCTGGTTTGCGATCATTGTAGACGGGCGCCTGCAAAAGACAGGTATCGGTACTGCTTTGCTGGATGCCCTGAAAGCAGACCACAAGGTGCTGAACGGATGGCTCACCGATCATGACAGTTATCAAAAACAGGACGGGCAAGTGTATTTTTCCCCGCGTGATTTTTACCTGAAAAACGATTTTACCCTTTGCCCCGGAGAACGCCTGGAAACAGAAAAGCTATCCGCTGTGAAGATCAGCTGGAGCAGAAGCTGATCCTCGTATTTTTTATGAAACCCCTTCCGTTAAACCGCAGCTGATGCGGTTTTTTTCTTTTACCGTAAATTCTGCGCAGCAGGCCTTGACATCCAGGCCTTTACAACAGCTGCTTTCGATTAGTTGCTTTAATATTTAATGTGTCAAATTTTTGATTCAATCTAAAGACTATATAATAAATATATATTTTCTCAATATTAAAACTTGCGGTTACATTTGTGACGATATAATTCTATGTACATGAAAAAAATAGTAACTTTATCCTTACTAAGCCTTTCGGTGTGCGCTGCTTTCGGGCAGGCAACAACGCCCGCAGTCAGCACTCCGCTATACTATTGCCAGGCTGCTTCGGCCGCTCCCCTGACTGCTACGGCAGGCAGCAGCAGCGACACCCTGTATTGGTACACTGCTGCCACAGGAGGCAGCGGGAGTCGTACAGCCCCCGTTCCCTCTACGGCCACAGCCGGTACGGTCAAATATTATGTAAGTGCCAAACCGGCCTCCGGTGCAGAAAGCCCCCGTGCGGAGATTGCCGTCTATACCAGCCCGGCGATTCCCCCGTTTCAGTTGCGGACCACAGACAGTTTATTGTGCATCGGGGAGTCGACAAAATTGTTTTCCGGCCTTGCGGCCAGCGGTACGCTGAGCACCCCGCTCATCGACGATAACAAAAGCCGGGGCATTATGTTTGACATATTGGCCAAAAGGGGACTCATGATTACCGGCTTTGAGGTGCATACGGAAATTGTGAGCGGGGAGCCCTTCAGGATTTATTACAAAACCGGCTCGAGCTCAGGTTATGAGAGTTCGGCTGCCGCCTGGACTTTGCTGGGCTCCGTGGCGTTGAGCGGCAGTACCGGCGTGACCAGCATTCCCCTGCCGGTAAATGTGACGATCCCTGCCGGGCAGACGGCAGCCTTTTACCTGACCAATACCGGTACGGCCAATGTACGCTACCATGAGGGCACGGGAGCAGGTACAGTCTTTAAGGAAGACGATAACCTTCAGATACTGGAAGGCGTGGGTAAAGCCTTTCCCTTTGGCAGCACCAGCGCCAACAGGCGATTTGAAGGGATAGTAAAATATGAAAAACTCTCCGCTACCTGGAGCACAGGCGCATTGACGGATACCATCACGGCAATGCCTGCACTGACAACGAAATACTGGGCGACAATAAGCAACACTGCGGGCTGCATGGCTACGGATACAATACCGGTACAAGTAGCTCCGCTGGCTGCTGCACCTGTAGCGAACAGTCCTGTGGTGTATTGCCAGTATGCAGCTTCGGCTCCTTTGTCGGCTACGAAAGGCAATGCCTCCGATACTTTATTGTGGTACACCAGCGCCACAGGCGGTACCGGCAGTAAAACAGCCCCTTCACCGGCTACGGCTGCCGCCGGTACTTTCTATTACTATGTCAGTGCCAAAACAAGCAGTGGCTGCGAGGGTGCGCGGGATACAGTCGAAGTAAGGGTTAATCCTGCAGCGGCAGCTCCCGTCGCAGCAAGCCCGGTAACCTATTGCCGTTATGCTGCAGCTACCGCGCTCACGGCCACTGCCGGCAGCGCTTCGGATACCCTCTTGTGGTATACCATGGCCACAGGTGGTACCGGCAGCAAGACAGCACCGGTACCCTCAACGGCCAGCGCCGGCACGACTTACCGCTATGTCAGTGCCAAAAGTTCCCTGGGTTGCGAAGGTATGCGAGATACCATCGAAGTGCGGGTACAGGCAGCAGCGGGAACGCCTACAGTAAGCACGCCTGTACGCTACTGCCGGGGAGCAGCTGCGGTACCTTTAACAGCGGGCAAGGGCACTGCTTCAGACACCCT
>JAEUVW010000034.1 GCA_016786525.1 Chitinophagaceae bacterium | reverse complement strand
ATACGATTCTGCGGTATAAAAAAACGTCCTTCTGTACAGAAGGACGCCGGGATCATTGTTGTTATCAGGAGCTTTGCTTAGCAATATTGCTCAAACGCCGATTGCAGGTTGGCTGCGATCATATCCGCAGAGCGGCCTTCGATCATATGGCGCTCGATCATGTGCACCAATTGACCATCTTTCAGCAGCGCAATAGACGGGCTGGATGGGGGATAAGGCAGCAGGTAAGTACGTGCCTGTTTTACCGCATCGGTATCATAGCCGGCAAAACTGGTGACCAGGTGGTCCGGTTTTTTGCTGGCATTGTGTACGGCGCGCAATACGCCCGGACGGGCTGTACCTGCAGAACAACCGCAAACGGAGTTCAACACCAGCAGGGTAGTGCCGCTCTGCTTCAGCGCCGCATCTACAGCATCAGGCGTAGCCAGGTCTTCAAAGCCGTTGTTCACCAACTCGGCTTTCATCGGTAATACAATATCAGAAGGATACATTTCTTAAAATGATTTTATGATGCAAAATTACGGCAAATAAATTGATCTCATGATGCTTCGCGCAGGGAGACGGGCAAGAAAACGATTATAGCATTAGTTGAATTTCTTATAGTAGGAGCTGCAAAGGGCCATCCAGGGGCAGACGGAAAAAAGATCCCGCCTGCATGATACAGGCGGGATCAGGAACACATGCTTCGTGCTTCCGGAACAGGCAGGATCGCGGCTTTACCGGCCGGCAACGGTCATGCGTTTTGTGTCGACTACTTTGCCGTCTGCCACTATGCTGTAGAGATACATACCGGCGGCCAGTTTTTCGGAGGTAATGGTCAGGGAAGCTGCGCCTTTCTGCTGAATCGGAAGGGTGCTGAGTTGCTTGCCTGCCAGGTCGTAAACGGTCATGAAGGCATTCTGTACCGTCTCCGGTATCACATAGTGGATCACCGTTTCATGGGTAAACGGGTTGGGTTGGTTTTGCGATAGCTGAAAGTCTGTGGCCACACCGGTATTGGTTAAGCCTGTAGTGCTGCTTTGCTTTTTCAGCGATTCGATGAGGTCGTTTTGTTGCTGCAGCTGGTTTTGCAGGTTTTCGATCATCTCCTGCTGCTGCTGCACTGCTTTGACCAGGGGGACTACAAATTCGCTGTAAGCAATACTGTAGTTTTCTTCTTCGGAGTTTGCGGGCACATGGACCCCGTTAAAATCGTATTGCGCCTCCTGAGCAGCTTGCGCTACTTCCTGGGCGATGAAACCGCTCTGGCGGATATTGGTAGATGCGCTGAAGTCCTGGCCCAGGTAGGTCTGGCGGATGCTGTCCGGCATGTTTTTGCTCAGGAATTCGGTGAACTTGCGGGTGTCGAAATTGTAGGCTACCGGCCGGAGTTTTTTGATAAACTCCAGGCCTTTTACATCTTCTTCTTTGATGTTGGTTTTGAAGCGGGCGTCTGAAGGATACGAATAGGCGACCTGCCCTTCGATGACCGTTACGGAGGGATTGCCTATCCTTACTTTGTTGCTGGCATTCACCAGTGTGTTGCAGCCGATCGCTGTAGCATTCGTCAGGTTACTGTAGGATACATTTGTATTGTTGCCGAGCCCGGTGTTGCAATTCCCGGTGGTATTGAGTGACAATGCTGCATATCCGGTGCCGGTATTGGAATAACCTGTCGTATTGTAGTATAGGGATTGACTGCCCGCTGCTGTATTTTCATAGCCGGCGGTGTTGTTGAGCGCAGATTCAAAACCTATGGCTGTATTGCCGGACCCGTTGTTGTTGTGCAATGCGGAAGAGCCCACGGCACTGTTATTGCTACCTGTTGTGTTATTTCTCAATGCCTGCATGCCAAGCGCTGCGTTATTGGTGCCGGTAGTATTCTGGTACAGGGCGGCTCCGCCTATGGCGGCGTTAAAATAACCTGTTGTATTGGCGGATAGCGCATTCAGGCCATGGGCAGCATTATAATAGCCCGTAGTGTTGGCTCTCAGGGCATAATTTCCCGAAGCAGTATTGTGGTGGCCGCTGGTAGTATATTCTAATGCATATCGTCCTGTGGCAGCATTATTCTGGCCCGTCAGCGAAGGAGAAGTAAGCGAATTCAAACCAAAAGCTGAATTGCTGAAGCCCAGGATGCCGGCAGTGTTGGCATTGTAAGAGGTGTTCTGCGCCTGAAGGCTGAAGGTGCTCAGCAGGAGCCCTGCGAAGATCGGTAGATGTTTCATACTCGTTATTTTTTTGTGGTTAAGAAATGGAAACAAAGGAATACCGGAACTCCGTCGTTTCCGGGCCGGCTTCATAGAACTGCAGGGGTACTTTACGGGAAAGCGGGAGCAACTTGAGGGAATGGCGCTCTTTTTTAGCGGTTTTTGACCTTTAGCAGGAACAGGTCTTTCTGCTTTTTAGCAATACAGGCCAGGGAACCGTCGCACATCAGTGCAAAAAAGCCGTCCTGGCTCACAAATTTTTTTACTTTCGACAGGTTTACAATGTGCGAATTGTGACACCGAAAAAAGTGCCGGTCACCCAGCAACAGTTCATACTCCTTGATGCTTTTGGATGCGATATGCCGTACAGATTCTTCCAGGTAAAAGACCGTATAGCTGCCGGAGGCTTCCAGGCGGATGATCTCCTGTAGTTGAATGTAGAGAATCCCGTCTTTGACAGGCAATTGAAGCGTCGGGGGGGCGGATACCTCTGCCTGCTGCTGTATCCATTCCTGCTCTATGGCTTGCAGACAGGCGCCCAGCTCGGCCAGTCCCACCGGCTTGAGCAGGTAATCAAAGGCCCTGCTCCTGATGGCCCGGATGGCAAACTCCCTGTGGGCGCTCATAAATACCAGCTTGAAATTGCGAAAGGAAAGCCGCTCCAGCAACTCAAAGCCGTTTGCGCCCGGCATGCTGATATCCAGGAAAACGATGTCGGGTTTGTAATCTTCGATCAGGCGGATCCCTTCTTCAGCGTTGGCGCCCGTAGCCACCACACGCAGGCAGCTGCCCAGTTTTTCGATGAGCAGTTGCAGCATATGGATGCCGGCGGGTTCGTCGTCAACAATTATGGCTCTGAACATGATGCTGCAGGTAAGACCGGCAGAAGCAGGATCACACAGGTGCCGTCGCTTTCGCCGTTTGCTTTTTTCTTGTCTGTGATTTCAATGCCTCCGCCGGTGTTCAGGGTTTTTGCGATCAGCTCCAGGCGCTGCCGGACCAGGCTTAGTCCCAGCGAGGTCTTTTTGAAGGTTTGTGGTTTGCCCTGCCCGGCTTGCCTGCCCACACCGTTATCGTCTACGATGCACCGCACAATGCTTTTGCTGATATAGTCGAAGCGGATCCGCAGGCGCTTTTCTCCTTCCCTGGGCAACAATCCGTACCAGATAGCATTCTCTACGAAGGGCTGCACCATCAGGTGCGGGATACAGGTTCTTCTCCCGTCTATCCGCTCATCTGTCTCTATACTGTAGCCGAAGGCTTTTCTGAATCTCAGCTCTTCTATTTCAAGGTATTGCTCCAGGATTTCGGTCTCTTCGGCGATGGAAAGGCTTTCGTTGAGGTTGCTTTCCATCAGGCTGCGCAGGAGGCGGGAAAATTTTTCCAGGTACTCCTCTGCCTTTTCGTTTGCCGCCCTGGCAATAAGCTCCCGTATTGAATTGAGCGAGTTGAAAATAAAGTGCGGGTTCATCTGTGCTTTGAGCGTACGGATCTGCATCCCCAGCAGCCGGGCTTTCAGTGCCAGGTGTTCCTGCTCCCGCCTCAGCGCTTTTTTCCTCTGCCTCAGGCTCAGGAAAGCCAGCAGGAAAGCAGCACCGGCCAGCAACAGCCATTTCATGATGTATTGCAGGGCCAGTTTCAGGCGGTTGGGGTTGGGGGCATGGTACAGATCGAGGATTTCCTGCTCAGTAAGCACCCGGTCAAAAATCTTCAGATCGTCGAAAGAGCCACGCGTGCGGCGGTCGTTCTTGGTGCTGGCGCTATGCCCCAGGCACAAAGGGCCCCCGGGCAGGAAAACCGATTCGAAGTTTTTACGCGCTGACCCTTGTTTTACCCCGTTCATGTAAAAAGAAACCTGTGTGTTGTCGTAGGTAAATACATAATGGACCCATTTGTTGAACTCGAAATGGTCAATGGAGTTTACCCCGGACTGTTCCGTCGAGTCTTTGGTGAAAAAGATCATCATCCGGTCGGAGTGGAAATCATAATACAGGGAGTAGGCGTCGTAGAAATCTTCCCGGTTGGAGTTGCGCTGCATCAGGATGGGGTTGCTTTCATACCCCTTTCCCGCATATACTTTCCTTTCCATTTTTACCCAGATAGAGAGGGAGCCTTTGTTGGGCTTGATCAGTTCGCCGCCTTCTATTTCCATAAAGCTGCTGGCGTGCCCCTGCAGGTAGAGTGCCGAACGCTGGTTGCCGAAGCGATCCTCGCTGAGCATCACACCCACGGCCCTTACGCCCAGCCTGTTGTGCAGCTCCCGGAGCGTGTGGTCATTAAAGTTAAATTCCAGTGTAGTACTGCCTGGTGCAGCAAAAACCGGGGTGCCTGCAAAAAGTACGATCAGCAGCAGGCTTATAGAATGACGGAAGCGAGATGGCCGCATCACGATTAGTTTGTATGATGCTAATGTATATACTATCTGATGAACAATAAGAATTGAAATTTTAATTTTATAAAATGTATATATTCTGAAAGCGATGTATCGGTGTCTGCTGTACTGCTGCCGGTCTCACCGGGTCTGGTGCGGGCAGGAGACCGGGACTAATGCAGTAGCAAAATGACACATGGGTAAAAGATTTTTATTGGCCGGGGCTCTACGGCAAACAGACTAATCGCCTACCTTCGCATGCGTTATGAAGAATAAGAAAACCGTTGCCATCTTAGTTGGATTTTTTATTGTGCTGAGCGCGGCCTTTATGACCTATTTCTATAGTGTCACTAAGGTGAACCCCAAACAAAAGCCTTTGCCTTACTTCGGAGAAGGCGAGCATAAGGTGCGCCCGTTTTCCTTCACCAACCAGGAAGGCGAGCTGGTGACCAACAAGACGACGGAGGGCAAGATCTATGTGGCCGAGTACTTTTTCGCTACCTGCCAGGGTATCTGCCCCAAGATGAATGAAAACCTGAACAAGGTGTACCAGCAATACAAAGGCAACCCGGATGTATTGTTCCTGTCGCACACGGTTGATCCTGAAGAAGATTCGGCGGCGGCGCTGAAAGAATACGGCAAACAGTTTGAAGCCGACCCCAAGCAATGGATGTTCCTGACCGGGGACAAAAAGGCCCTGTACGACCAGGCCCGCTACAGCTACCTGATCAATGCCGAAGATACCAATACCAGTACTTCGATCGATAAGGATTTCATCCACGACAACCACTTTGTACTCGTAGACCGTTATGGCCGCCTGCGGGGCATTTACGACGGCCTTATGCCGCAGGAAATGGGCAGGCTGGCCGAGGACATCAAAGCGCTGCTGCAGGCAAAGTAAATTTATAATATATTTAACATCTGCCATCCCAGGCCATTTTTCAATTAAAATTTGCTGATTTAACGCAATTAGTATACATTTGCAATCCCTTTTTGGGGAACTACAGCGCGCGTGTTCATTATTTTTAGAGGAAATTATTATTAATGACAAGTATCCTTTACTTGTAGGGAACGCCCTACCGGTAAGGGTTTTACTGCATTCATATACATCGTAAAAAGGAGTTTTTATATACTATGGCTACTACAAAAAAAAGAACGGCTACCGGTCGTGTCAATTTCGGTAAAATCCACGATGTGGCAGATACACCGGACCTGCTCGGTATTCAGCTTCAATCCTTCCAGGACTTCTTCCAGCTCGAAACCACGCCTGATAAGCGTGACAATGAGGGTTTGTTCCGGGTGTTCAAAGAGAACTTCCCGATCACAGACACCCGCAACATCTTCGTACTGGAATTCCTGGATTACTTCATCGATCCGCCCCGCTACACGATAGAAGAGTGTATGGAACGCGGTCTGACGTATTCCGTACCCCTGAAGGCGAAATTGAAACTGAGCTGTAATGATGAGGAGCACGTTGACTTCGAAACCATCGTGCAGGACGTGTTTTTGGGTAACATCCCGTATATGACGCCCCGCGGTACCTTTGTGATCAACGGCGCTGAGCGTGTTGTTGTATCCCAGCTGCACCGCTCTCCCGGCGTGTTCTTCGGACAAAGCACCCATCCCAATGGTACCAAAATCTACTCTGCCCGTGTGATTCCCTTCAAAGGAGCCTGGATGGAGTTTGCCACCGATATCAACAACGTGATGTATGCGTACATCGACCGTAAGAAAAAATTCCCTGTGACCACACTGTTGCGTTCTATCGGTTACGAAACCGACAAGGACATCCTGCAACTGTTTGGCATGGCAGACGAGGTGAAAGCTGACCGCAAATCGCTGGAAGCCAACCTGGGCCGCCGCCTGGCAGCGCGCGTACTGCGCAGCTGGACTGAAGACTTCGTGGATGAGGACACCGGTGAGGTGGTTTCTATCGAGCGTAACGAAGTGATCCTGGAGCGCGACAACATACTGAACGAAGCCAGCATCGATATGATCATCGAGATGAAGATCGCTACCGTGTTCGTGCAGAAAGAAGAAGTGAGCGGCGATTACTCCATCATCTACAATACCCTGAACAAAGATACCTCCAACTCAGAGCTGGAAGCCGTTCAGCATATCTACCGCCAGTTGCGCGGCAGCGATGCCCCGGACGATGAAACAGCGCGTGGTATCATCGAGAAACTGTTCTTCTCTGATAAACGCTATGACCTGGGTGAAGTGGGTCGTTACAAGATCAACCGCCGCCTGGGACTGGATATCAGCGGAAACAAAAAAGTATTGTCTAAAGAAGACATCATCACCATCATCAAATACCTGGTTCGCCTGACGAATGGTAAAGCCGAGGTGGATGATATCGATCACCTGAGCAACCGTCGCGTCCGTACGGTAGGCGAGCAGTTGTTTGCACAGTTCGGTGTAGGTCTGGCCCGT
>JAEUVW010000402.1 GCA_016786525.1 Chitinophagaceae bacterium | reverse complement strand
ACAAACAATACAACAAATGAATATCATCCTATTTTCATTAAAACAAAGAATGATAAGGAAATTTACTTATTGAAAATCATTAACAAATATTTAGATTAGTTTTCACAAATCAAAATATTTTACCCAAAAACAGTTTAAGTTTTTATAAATAATTAGATATTTGTAAATGCAATACTTAAAACCCAGCAACAAAGGGGTAGAACTACATCCATTATAAGCACAAAACACATATTGTTTTTTGCCAATCAAAAAAATTGAAGCTTTTGATCATGAAAAAGTATGCTTCGCCAGTACGCAAACTGAATAAGCAAAGTTTTTTACTGTTCTATCCTGGAGCGTCGTAGTAAGTGATTCATCCATAAAGATGGAAGCTTCCAATATGGCGCATGCTCCTGTATCAGCAGCAGCCAGGATGATCAGCTCTTAGCGGCAGCATCGCGGCTCTATTTGATCTAGCTATCCATACAGGAGGCATAGATTGAACCGCTCATCAGGCCGTTTCTTCGAACTGGGCGTTCTTCAGCAGCAGGGAGATCGTACAACCGCTTCCGGGATTGGATTCAATGGTGATCTTTCCCTCCAGCACGGCGGCACGTTCGTGCATATTGGTCAGGCCGATCCCTTCCCGGGCATGCATTTCCTGCTGGGCCAGGCCTACCCCGTTGTCTTCTATCTTCATGACAAACAGGTGGGGGTCGTATTGGAGTGACAAAATGATCAGGTTGGCTCCCGAATGCTTCAGGATATTGTTGAACGCTTCCTGGGCGATACGGTAGATGATGAGCTTGCTCTCAGGTAAAAATTTGCGGACTTCACCACTGATATTGAACTCGAAGTCTATATTGCTGAAGCGGCTCATGTGCTCCAGGTCCTGCTCGAGCAAAGCATGCAGGTTCCTGGCCTTGATATGGTTGTGGTTCAGGGAGTGACTGATGTTCTTGGCATCGCGCATGACGGTCTCTGTGAGTTCGGATGCACTGGAAAGCAACATGCTGATCTCGGGGTCCTGCGAGAGGCGTTTGGCTTTCTTCAGGCTGGCCAGGATGAGGTTGGCGGATTGCCCGATGTTGTCATGCAGCTCTTTGGAGATCTGGCTCATCATCCGCTCATTTTCCAGTATGTGCTGTTTCCGGGATTCGCTGATAAGCTCATTTTTCTGCAGGTGCAACTTATTGATCCGGTTGTTGTGCCGGACTATCAGAAAGGTGACCAGCGCACCGGCAATCATAAAGAAGCCGGTACCGGCAAACAGGAGGATTATAACCTGGCTAGAGATCATCTGCTTGTTTCAGTTTGGGGTAAACGTAAAAGACAGCAGCCAAAGCAACATTGATGAGTATATTGATAATGGTCAGCGAAAGATTAATATAAATAAAGCCACCTGTCTTATAGGTAAAGTACCGGTATACGACCCACTGCATGATGGTAAAGCACCAATAGACGAGCAGCAGGCTGGCAAACCAGAAATGCGGGGAGGAGCGTAAATGAAACAAGGCATGGCTTTTTTGCGCGACCAGGTTCTCCATCGCATACACGGCCAGCGCTATAGTCAGTACGCCCTGGTAGGCGAGAAATGTGGTGTTAATGGAAAAGAAAGAATGAATAAAAAATACGGAAATGATCCAGACCACGATATTGATGGCCGTCAGCCTAAGCGCCATATTGTTGCGCTTCAGCCGTTCAATACATTCTGAAAAATAAAAGCAGATCAGGCAAATATTGATCACGCTGGCCACATTGTAAACCGGGAAATTATTATTGAATTTTAAGGCCGCAAAAAATGCGATAAGCTCACCAATGAATGAGCTTATCGCATACAGCAGGAAAAAGCGGGAAGCTTGATCCAGGACAGCATATTGCCTTAGCCCGAACAGAACGGGCATCAGGTAGACAATTAAATAAATGATGCTCTCTATATAATACTGCACTCCATACTATTGTACAAACAATGGGGCGGCTGCAGATCCGTTAGGACAATTAGTCGGGCAAGGACGTCCGTGATTCATCACTTTAGAATTTGCGTATACATAATTTCCTGCGGCATTCACGCCCACCATCAGCAAAGTAATGGCTTCCTGGCTATATCCGGCAAATTGACCGGCATGACCGGTATTGATATAACTAAGATTATGTGCCATCTTTATTTCTATACTTTCAATCGAGGCGGACTGGGGAAGACTATCCAGCAAGTAGCGGAGCTCTTTTGCACTGTACAGGAAACAGCGGACTGCGGTATCTGTAGCCGGGAAATTCACGCTGGCCAGGTAGCTGCTCACCATTTTATTGGCAGAGTCGATAGTGATGTAACCGGGCGGTGGGTTTGTGGGTTTGTGGGGTTTCTTACACGCGGCCATGGCCATCAGCAGTAATGCGGCGATTGTTATTGTCCTTTTCATTCTTTTATTTTTGGATAGTTTGGTGACTGAATTGTGTAAAAGCCCAGCTCTATGGAAGTGAGCACCAGGCCGACGCGGCTGGAAACCCCCAGGCGTGTCGATAAGCGCTCCCGCAGGCCATCGATGGTGCGGTACGTGGTGTTCATCTGCCTGGCGATATCGGCATAACTGATGTCATCGCAGACGTACCTGAGGAATTCGATCTCCCTGTCTGTAAAAAAAGCCTTGTCTTCCCTGCTCTTCCGGATCGCATGAAACAAGCGCTGGTTGGCTACTGCGGAATAATAGTATCCATACTGCTGTACGGCATGCACGGCGCCGACCATTTCGTCCGGGTCGCAGCTTTTCAGCAGGTAGCCGTTCGCCCCGGCTTTGATCATCTCTATGATATACGACTCTACTTCAAAAGCCGTGAGCACCAGGCAATGCAATCCGGGCCATCTTTTCCTTATTTCCCTGAGCAAGACAAAGCCGCTCATCCTGGGCATATTGATATCGAGCAGGCAAACCTGGGGGAGCTCTGTGGCGGCCAGAAGGCCTTCCAGCAACTCCTGCCCGTTACTGCCCTGCAATACAACCTGTATTGTTTTATCGGCCTCAAGGCAAGATACAATCCCTTGTCTTACAGCAACATGATCATCAGCATAGGCGACAGTAACCCTGGCATTCATGCCGCAAAAATATTATGAGGCGGCTTATAAACACAAAGAAATTTACTCACTTCTTAAAGGTAATTTTTTCATATAGAATTATTCACCCTTAATACTTAAAAATATTAGAATAATCTTACCAGCGATTCTCCCGATCGGGGCCTACTTTCACAGGAAGCAAAAAACCGATAGCATATGGCAACAAGACCTTCCTGGACCGGGCATCTCCGCTTTTCGCTGGTGACCATAGCCGTGCAGTTGTACAGCGGTTCAAAATCCACGCGCAACATTCCCCTGCACCAGTTGCACAAGCCTACCCTGAAGCGGGTGCACAATCAACCTACCGTAGAAGGGCTGGGCCCGATCGATAAAAAAGACATTGTAAAGGGCTACGAATACAAAAAGGGCAGCCACGTGGTGCTGACGCCGGAAGAGCTGGATAAGATCCGGCTTGAAACCAACAAAACCATTAACATCACAGAGTTTGCCGATGCTGCCGAGATCGACGAGATCTATTACGACAAGCCTTACTACATCGTACCGGAAGACGATATCGCCCGGGAAGCCTATACTATTTTCCAGCATGCCCTGAAGAAAACCGGCAAAGTGGCCGTGGGGGAAGTGATCCTATCGGGGAAAGAACACCTGGTGGCCATCAAACCTTACGGCAAAGGCATGCTGATGGAAACCCTGCGTTATGCAGATGAAGTCAAATCGGCACACAGCTATTTTGCAGACCTGAACAACGCCGCACCGGACAAAGACCAGCTCGATCTGGCCATTTCACTGATCAAAAAGAAATCGGCGAAATTTGACCCTTCGGACTTCGACGACTCCTATGAAACGGCCCTGCATGAACTGATCGAACGCAAGCTGAAGAAACTACCCCTGGAAGAGAAAGGCAGCAAGAAGACAACAAAGATCGTCAACCTGATGGACGCCCTGCGCAAAAGCCTTGGCGACAGCGAAGAAGAAGACACGGCACCGGCTGCCAAAAGCGCGAAGAAAGCGACTAAGAAAAAGGCACCCGCAAAAGCAGCGGCCGGTAAAAAGGCCGTCGCGAAAAAGAAGGCCCCGGCGAAACAAAAAAGGGCATAAAAAAGCACCGCATGATGCGGTGCTTTTTCTATTACGTCTATGCAGTCGATTAAGGGAAGATACCCAGGTTTTCGTAAGCTACACCCACTTTGTTGATCGATACTACAAAAGCTGCGGTACGCAGGTCTTCTGCCCCTGAAGAAAGCAGGGATTCGCGGATCTCGTGGTAAGAACTGATCATGGTATCTTCAAGACCGGAGTACACCAGGTCTACTTCATCCGGTCCATGCTGGATCTGGCGGCGCTCAACATCATCCAGTTTTTTACCCACCAGGCTTTCGAAGGATTTCAGGATGCTGGCATTCTGGTTTTCGCTGAAGCGTTTGTCCAGGCGGCCGAAACGCACGTGGCTCAGGTTTTTCAACCATTCGAAGTAAGAAACGGTTACGCCACCTGCATTCAGGTACATATCCGGCACAACGATGACACCTTTTGCATTCAGGATCACGTCCGCATCCGGAGTCAGCGGGCCATTGGCTCCTTCACCGATGATCTTGGCTTTGATGCGGGGTGCATTGTCGCCGTTGATCACTGCCTCAAGGGCAGCAGGGATCAGGATATCGCAATCCACTTCCAGTGTATCCAGGCTGTTTTTAATATCGGTAGCACCCGGGAATCCGAGTATAGAACCTGTAGATTTGCGATGCGCCATCACATCTTCCAGGTTCAGGCCTTTTTCGCTGTAGATACCGCCTTCGTATTCTGCCAGTCCTACCAGCACAGCACCTGCTTCTGCAAAGAATTTAGCAGCATGGTAGCCTACGTTTCCAAGGCCCTGCACCACTACTTTTTTACCGGCAATACCTGTTGGGAGGCCGATCTTCTTCATATCTTCAGCCACATTCACTACTTCGCGTACGCCGTAGAAGATACCCAGGCCTGTCGCTTCCGTACGGCCGGTTACCCCACCCTGGCTTACCGGCTTGCCGGTTACACAACCCAGTGCATTGATATCGCCGGGGTTCAGTGTCGCAAAGGTATCGGCGATCCAGCTCATTTCGCGGGCGCCTGTACCGTAGTCGGGGGCAGGTACGTCAATGCCGGCACCGATAAAGTTTTTCTTTACCAGTTCAGAAGCATAACGGCGGGTGATTTTTTCCAGTTCAAACGGAGTGTACTTTTTGGGGTCGATCTTGATACCGCCTTTGGCACCGCCAAAAGGTACGTTCACGATCGCGCATTTATAGGTCATCAGTGCTGCCAGCGCCATCACCTCATCCTGGTTAACATCCATGCTGTAACGGATACCGCCTTTACAAGGCAGTTTGTGGTGTGAATGCTGTACGCGGTAGGCTTCTATTACCTCTACCTGGTCACCGATGCGTACAGGAAATTTCATCCGGTACACAGAGTTACAGGCTTTTATTTGCTCAAGGATTCCTTTTTCGAAACGGGTATATACCGAGGCTTTATCAAAATTGCGCTCTACACCCTGAAAAAAACTGTACGTTCCTGACATGATTTTTTGCTGTTGTTTTTTTTAAAAATTAAATGGATTATTTTTTTGACTCTAATTTTTTAATTTTTCTTTCGAGATACACGAGAAATACGAAAATTCCTGCAAATATAGTTGCTAAAACAAAAAACACAACGTATATTTTACCATCGCTGCGCATCCCTGTAGCCATGTCCTGTGCCGCAGTTTCGGTATGTACTCCCAACACCAGCAGCAAGCAGGATATAAGCGAAAAAATATGTTTCATATAAGTTAGGTGTGTATTTTAATTAATTCCGGTAATCCAGTTTCTGTTCATTGTGCCTGTGCTGCAGCAGCAGTACCCTGCGCAGCAAGGAGCCCAGCCATATGCCAAAAAGGATCCAGCCCAGCACTGCAGGGTAAAACACCAGGCGCATCCTGCTGTCCAGGTCATAATTGCTGAAGGCCGGGTTGCCGCCGTTGCCCGGATGCAGGGAATCGACCATACGGGGTAAAATAAAGATCAGGGGGATCATCAGGGCGAAAATAAAGATGTTGTACACCGCACTGACCTTGGCGCGTTTGTCTTCGTCTTTGATACCGCTGCGCAAAACCCAATAGGCAAAATAGGTCAGCATGCACAATGCCGTGCCCAGCTGCTTGGGATCGTTGCTCCAGGCCGCGCCCCAGGTATATTGTGCCCATTCCATGCCGGTGAGCATGCCCAGTATGCTGAAAAAGATGCCGGTAGAAGCCAGCGCCGAAGAGGCGATATCGTCTTTGATGTCGCCGCTGCGCAGGTATACCACCGCGTAGTAGGCCGACAGGGCAAACAGGACGATCATTGTAAACCACATCGGGACGTGAAAATAAAGATTGCGTATGGTCTCGTTCAGGATTTCACGCGCAGGCACAGGGGCCAAAAGCCCGGCGGCCAACACATAAAACAACAGGATAACACTAACTACTTTCCACCAGTTCCGGCGCATCAGCATTAAAAATTTCGCCAAAGGTAAAGGATAATGTCGAGCGGCAATAGCTAATCTTTTATTTACCCGATGCCTGCACCCGGCTTTGCCCGGTACTACCGTCCGGGAAAACGGCACGCAGTATATAGGTGCCGGCTGCCAGCGGGGCCCCCAGGTCCCAGGTCAAGTCGCCGGCGGCTTCCGTATCGAGCCGGGCCACCAGCCTGCCGGTATAATCATACAGGGTCAAATGAACCAGCCCATTCACCTGATTGCCCGGGCTGATGAACAGGCGTTTGCTGAAGGGATTGGGATATACGCTGAAAGATACGGCCGTAAGTTCCCCGATAGCCGTCGGCTTTTCGTCAACGGTGACGCAAAGGCTGGCCGTACCGCAGTATTGATCGGTCACCGTTACACAGTAAGTGCCCGGATCCAGGAATTCCGGGCTCATCAGCGTGGAGGAATATCCGGCAGGGCCCGTCCAGCTAAAGGTGTAAGGAGCAAAACCGCCACTGAGCAGCAGCTTGATCTTTCCTTCTTTTTTGCCAGCGCCCGAAGGGGTAACGGATGCGGTAAGGTCTGCAGCAGAAAGGGCCAGGGCAGACAATATGCAGCACAGGAGACTAAAAACAGCTTTCATAGTACAGTATTTAAAAAACGATTTCTTCAGCATGTGGGATCAGTTCCTTTACAGACAAAAAACCGGAAGCCCGGATCGCTTCTTCCGGCAACGTATATGTTTTATAGTTGTCGTAATCCACGATCAGCACCTGCGGCCTGTCTGCGTTGCCGTTTTTCACCTTGCTCATCGTTCCGGAAGCCTCATCCAGGCGATAGACGCTGCCCTTGCCATCAATGACCGCAATGCCTGCACCCTTTACCGATACCAGCGAAAAGTAAGTGGTAAAACCGACCGGTACCGGCTTCGAAAGCGGGGTCCATTTTCCCCCGGCGAAGGACCAGATGCGCAATCGTCCCTGGTTGCAGATAGCCATGACCTTTGATTCTATCTGTACCAGGTCAAAGAAACAATTGTCCAGCACATTGTTTGCTTCGATCATTTCCTGCCAGGGCACATTGGGCGCCAGTACAGGCTGATCGAAGCTGAGCTGCGCCCAGTCTTCGCTGGTCCAATCCTGGCGCGGCTTTTTCCAATCCCTGAGATCGATCTGTTTCAGAGCCTCATAGCGGCTGTTGTTGCTGTTGAGTATCCAGTTGATGCCGGTCAGGGTATTGCCGCTGATATCAAAGCAAAGCGGGTTAAAGGCATCGGTCCGTTCCCGCCCTATCGGTACAGGATAGCTCCTGGCCCTGTTCAGCTTTCCTGTTACCGCACCGGTATGCAGCGTTGCCAGCTGGGTTTCCTCATCAATGGTGAAAAAATAAAATTGCCCGTGCTCGATAATGATCTTCCGTTCTATTGCCGGCTGGGCATACAGCGAAGACCCGGCGCAAAGCGCCAGTACCAGGTACAATATCATCATTCCCTTTTGCTTCATCGGGTCAGAATGTTGAGATGATTTCAATCAGGTCGCCCTGGCTCATATCGCTGGTGAAATTGTACGAGCCTGGCGAAAGCTGTACGCCCCAGGCATCAAAAGCCCTGGTCTTTATATCGGCAAGCGAACTGAACTTCATGCCGTAGCAGGCGTCATAATAAACGCCGTCAAACTTTGTAATCTGGTGGTTGTTGAAAAAAGAAGAAGGATTCTTGTTGCATTGCCCGCTGACCCCGATCCGGTCACTGACATCAGCCGAAGTAAACACATAGCCGGAAGGGGTAATATACGTACCGGTATACGTATTGCGGTAGGGAAATGAAGGGCAGCTTACGGCATCTGATTTGACGCCGAAATTCCAGTTCCGGACCAGGAAACGGTTGATGGTGCCGCCGCAGGGCGAACTTTTCGACTGGGGCGTGATATAGACGTAATTATTGGTCCTGGACACACCCTGTATCTTCACCAGGGAGGCAAAGAGCTGTGCAAACGTGTAGCATTGGGCATTGCGGTAGCGCATCAGGCCGGGAAGACTGGTATTGGAGGTATTGAACGTTTTGTAGTAATGCAGGGAATCGCCCTTGTGGTTCAGCACGACCTGGTCTGTGAATTCACCCCAGCATTTACTGATGATACCGGTATCAGTGCTTTCCCCTTTCGCATTTTTACAACTCAGCTCCAGCACCGTGTGGTAATATTTGAACGCAGTCAGTTCAGGCATAGGGCTGTTCCTGGTCACATACACTTTATGCTTTGTCGTATCCGCCGCCAACCAGCGGGCACCCTTGTCCAGGGACAGCTCCCAGCGGATCGTGAAGGGAGCATAATAATCGACGAAGCCTGCCCTGAATGCTTTGGATGCCGCCCTAGCAGGATAAGTACAGGTATAAACGCCCCCTGCAGGGAAAAGGGCTACGGTCTGTGCGGGAAAATCTATGGTATCCGTTCCGAAGCCACGAAGAACGATCGAATCGGGGGCCTTGCTGCACCGGAACACGAAAGCGGCCGATACGGCCATCCTGCTTCCGCTGACAAAAGCTGCGGGAACACGAAGCCCCGTATTGTTCCAATGTACCGGCCCGTAAAGACTGCCCAGGGAGTCTTCACGCAGTGCGATACTCCCTGCACCTGAAAACTGCACCTGCGTGGCCCTGACCGCATACGAGAAATCCTGGGCGGAAAGATCCTGCCCGGCCAAAAGCGCACAAAGAAACAGGCGATGCATGAACTTCATGGAACAAACATTTCCGTGAAGTTAAACAATTATATATACAAATGCTAATTTGATCTATCTTAATTCAGGCAGGCAAAAAAAGCGAAAGGCACGGTATCGGGGCTGTACATAGCCGCCTGTACTTTTGCTTTTACGGTCACCTTTTTGTAGCGCTGCAGATCAAGCAGCTCAAAATTTCCGGCTATGGCACAGGAGCTCACCTGCTCCTTATACCATTGCTGCAGGCATTGCGCATCTTCTGCGCTAATGGCCATCAGGCCGTTGTCAAAGCGGTGCCATTTGCGTTTTCGTTTCCAAAGCATCGGTCTTAGTATTTTTATATTCCATTAACGCCGGGGGCGGTACATCCTGTTCAGATCAGCACCACAACCGCATCCTTTCCTTTTCGTGGATTTGCAGGACACCAGGGTGCCCGCTACTCCCAATGCTATAAAAGTAAGCATGATTATCGCAAAAATTTTACTCCCCTTCATAATTTTCTACCTTTGTAAAAATACTAAAAAGAGGTGAACAAAAAACAGCTGCGTATTCTTATTGCCCCGCTTGACTGGGGCCTGGGACATGTAACGCGCAGCATTCCCCTGATCCGCCATATCTTATCCCGGGGGCATGCCGTTGTTTTTGCAGGCAACGAAAGCCAGCAAAAATATATGCGCTCACTTTACCCGCAGCTGCACTATGTTCCACTGGAGGGCTACAATGTTTCCTACTCCCGTTCGCCATACGGCATGATCCCCCGTATTGCCCTCCAGATCCCCAAAATCCGGAAAAAGATCAGGGAAGAGCAGGCCTGGCTGCAGGAAACAATAAAAACCCTGAACATCGACGCCGTATTATCCGACAACCGCTATGGCCTGTACAGCAAACTCGTCCCCTGTGTGTTTATTACCCACCAGCTGCAGGTCCGCACAGGCTACGGGAAGCACCTGGACCACCTGCTGCTGCGCCTGCACTACAGGTTTATAGAGAAATTTACACATTGCTGGATCGTGGACGAGCAGGCAGACCAGGGACTAAGCGGGTCTCTCGCCCACCCTTCCCGCCTGCCCAGGATCGGGGCAGACTATATCGGTCTCCTGTCGCAGTGCGCCGGTAAGACCGTATCCGCGCTGCCCGGCAAAGAATTTTATGTACTGATCCTGTTATCGGGTACCGAACCGCAAAGGAGCATGCTTTCGGAACTGCTCTGGAAAAAAGCCGTCAAATCCGGGCAGCACATCATCTTCGTGGAAGGTTCGGAGAAGGCCACAGCCCCTGCCAGCATCCCCGCGCACATCAGTTATCACAAAAGGCTAAACGCCGGGGAGTTGACTACAGCCATCGAAGCGGCTTCTATCGTCATTTGCCGCAGCGGCTACTCCTCCATCATGGACCTTATTGCCCTGAACAAGAAAGCGATCCTGATCCCCACCCCGGGGCAGACCGAGCAGGAGTACCTGGGCCGGCACCTGGGGAAACAGAAAATATTTATGGTTTCGGAGCAGAAAAAATTTGACATCCAGACCTCCCTGGTCAATGCATCCCTGTTTCCTTTTGTACACAACAAGTTCAGCAATTCCTTTCAGAAGCATAAAGCAGTGCTGGATCATTTCCTGGCCGGGATCGGGGAAGGATCGTCAAAATAACTTAACACCTACATAAGCCTGGAACATGTATTGCCGCCAGACATCAGAGGTATTCAGGTTGTTCAGGTTTTGAAAATCGAAGATGGTTCGCGCACCGATATCAGCTTTCTTGAAATGAATGGCTGCGCCCAGTACGCCTGCGGTATTGCCCGACTTAAAGAGTTCCTTTGCATCACTGAGCAGGCCGTTAAAATCGCGCACCGATATGATGCCGTAAAACTGCACTCCTGCCTGTATCCAGATCACATGCGCAACCCTGAACTGTACTAATACCGGCAGGGTCAGCTTGTTTACCTTGAAGGTCCCCGCTTTCAGCGAATCGGCCAGGCTGTTGTACAGGTCCTTATGTACCCTGTAGAAGCCGGAAGAGGTTGTATATTCCGATTGTTCGAACAATCCTTCTGCCTGCGCGCCAATGCCCGGGCCTTTGATACCGGCATAGACACCGCCCAGCAGGTTAGAGCGCACGCCGTTACTCCAGTTATCGCCAGACAGGTAAGAGAAATTAGCCCCGAACTTCACCCCGGCATAGAGTGTCGGCAGCACGGGCACTTTACGCGTAGGATTGGCGCCGGCCAATGCCTGGGCCCGGCTTGCAGTGCTGCAACATACGGTACCCAGGCTCAGGATAAGGGCATAAAAAACAGGAAAGTATCTTACCGGCATAGGGGTTTCTATTTTATCGTCAGGACCAGGAATGTATTGCTGAACGGGCGAATCGCTTCTTTTATTGTATCAAATATCGTAAAGCCATATTGGGCATAATAGGGCATAAAATTCTCCACACGCTCCTGCAGGCCCCCATTCGGGAACAACTCCTGCTTCAGGTGCTTTACTCTTTGTACATACACGTCCTCTTTCTTCTTTTCGGCACGGTACATTTTTTGCTCCATCGAAGCCAGCTGTTTGCCGATCCGGGCCACAGCCGCCGCCCCCGACTTTTCGAGCGTAGGATCAATAGCTGCAGCCTTTTGTGTCAGCTGCTGCAGCAGGGCCTTCAGCTCCTCCTGTTCTGCCGACAGGGACCAGCTGGCTCCTTTTTTTTCCAACAGGTGCTTTTTGATCAGGTCTTCAGCAGGCTGGAACACGGCTGCTCCTGCCAGTCCCAACTTGTGCATCAACTCCCGGGCCACAGGCGTTACGATCTGTACCGACTGGCGCAGGAATACCGCTGGATAAAACACGCTGAAATGTCCGAACAGCGGCTTCAACTGCAACCAATACGCCAGCTCTGCCCCCCCGCCGATAAAAGCCACATCCGGTAATATGGTTTCCTGGAACAGGCCGCGCAGGATCACGTTAGGGCTAAAGCGTTCCGGGTGCTGTTCCAACTCTGCCAGCAGGGCCGGTTCGGTAAACACAATATCCGTATTCAACACCTGCCATTCAGTTCCCGATCTTTCGATGCGCTCCCGTATACCGTCCTTCAGATAGAACAGGTTAATGGGCCGGGGAAAAGCCTGTGCCTTGTAAGGCCGGCTGAGTTTTTCAGACTGCGCCGCCACAATAGCCTGGGCATTGTGGTGCAGCAATTCGTCCTTCATCACCGGGATAAAGCTTCTTTTCAGTGCAGCATCGTCGGGGTCGATGATCACGAGGCCATACTGGCCGAACAAGTGGTGTACCAGCGAACGGGTGGCTTCTCCTATCGTTTCGTGCTGCAGGTAACTGTTTTCGATGAGCTCCTTTAAGGCATCCAGGTCTTTGCCGGGAGGGCCCAGGTAGCGGTACAGCTCCCCGAAAAGCCGCTTCAGGCTCCGGGTACGCATACGGCCGACAGCCCCGGTCTGCCCATCGGCATCCCAGGTAAATTTTTGTCCCCCCACCCTGAATTGCCCCAGTTCATCCAGGTCATTGTCTTCGCTGCCCATGTAATACACCGGTACAAAGTGATGATCAGGATATTGCTCCTTCAGCTCTTCGGCCATGCGGATGGCGTGCAGGATCTTGTAAAAAAAATACAGGTAGCCGGTCAGCAGGTTCGGCTGATGTGCCGTAGTGACGGTAAAAGTCTTGTCGCTGCCCAGTGCGGCGATATTATCCTGAACCCTGGCCACAGGCGGCAAACCGCTGTATTGCCTGTTCAGCACAGAGACCAGTACGGACCTGTTTACCGGGTATTGCGCACGCCGGCTGAGGGCATCGCGGATACCGCCCTGATCGGCGGGAAAAGTATAGAATGCAGCAAGGGACTCTTTGCGCTCCAGGTAGTCATTGACCAGCGGGGAGAAGGATTGGGTTTCCCGGTAAGAAAGATAACAACAGTCTGTTTCCAAGATGTTTTTGCTTTAAAAATCATCCAAAGTTACAGTATTGCACCATTACTAGTAAGTGAAGGAATCAAGGCGTTTGTTTTCCATCATATGATCGTTGAGGCGGTCCAGGTCCCTGCTGTGCCCCGACAATTCATAGACACAACTGGCGTAGCCGGCATTGCGGTATTCTTTCAGCTTCTTGTATACGATCCTGTACTCGCTGAACATCGTTTCCAGCTGCCCGCTGTTCAGCTGCTCCGCATGGAAGGAAAGCTTATAGACCCGTATCTGGTGAAAACCATTCAGGGCACTCTGTATATACTTCAGGCCCAGCAAAGCAAACAGGGCAATACCCAGGGTCGTAAAACCCAGCACAAAATCGCCATAGCCTATGGCCATACCCATCGATGAAGCGACCCATATGGTGGCCGCAGTGGTCAGCCCGTTCAGGCTCAGGTCATTTTTAAAGATCACACCGGCGCCGATAAAGCCAATGCCCGTGAGGATATTGGAAGCGATCCTGTCTGTACCCGAACTTCCCCCCATATGCAGGGACATGATCGTAAACAGGGTCGACCCCACCGAGATCAGGGCAATCGTACGGATACCAGCGTATTTATACTTGTATTCGCGCTCTATACCGAGCAGTGCACCTGCCAGCAGGGAAAGCAGCAGTTTGAACAGTTCATCATTCATAAACGGCATAAAAATAAGTATAACAGGTATGCAAAAGCCGCTTAAACATCGTTAAGCGGCCCGGGGGAAATGCTCTATTTTAATAACTGATATTGACCGACACTTTGGCTTTGTCTACATTATCGGTCTTTTTCAGGAACAGGTTCGTAAAAGAAACGCCGACATTGGTACCGCTTACCGTTATATCCGCAAACTGTTCCTCCTTCATCGCCCGTCCGTCGTCGTCTGTACTCACCCAGGTGGTATGGGTCACACTATCATACACGGCAATGGACATTTCGTCTATTTCATCTGCTTTTTCACGCAGCACATATTTCCCGTCAGACTTTGGCTTCCAGCGAAAGCGGACCGTCAC
>JAEUVW010000399.1 GCA_016786525.1 Chitinophagaceae bacterium | reverse complement strand
CCTTCCCCGAATATACTGAAGCGATGTCATGATTGGGATACAGGAAAGTAATTTAGCGTAAGCTTGACAATTGCGTAATACACAAAATAGTTTAGAGAATGTGAATATCTTAAAACAGGATTTATTTTTTAAAAAATATTGAGTAGTATTGCACTAGTTTCATTTTATACGGTTTATTGGTTAGCGCCTGCTGTTTTTACAGCGGGCGATTTTATTTCTCCTTCTTTTTATTGTACATTGGCGTAGACGGGTTTCTGTTAAAAAGAAATCAGCAATATTCTTCAATTGATATTTTTGATTGGTTAGCAGTGCTAACTAATTCTGTTATGATTTATTTTCGCCTTAATTCATAAGCATGGAATTTTCTGCATCAATGCCATTTGGCCGCGCACTGGCCATACTTGCCAAAACCTATTTCGGTGCCCTGACCAAAAGATTGGGTGAACATGAAATAGAACGCTACTATTCTATTTTGATCTTCCTGGATAAATCGGAAAAAGACTGTACCCAGCAACTGCTCTGCGATCAACTGAAGATCGATAAGGTTTCTATGGTGCGCATCATCGACTACCTGCTCAAAAAAGATTTTGTACAAAAACTGCAAAACCAGGACGACCGCCGGGAGTACTTTATCAGGCTCACGCCCAAGGCAAAGCACTTGCTGCCCAGCATGTATACCGCCATAGACAATGTGAACAAGGCAGCCATGAAGGGCTTATCCAAAGAAGAGCAGAAGATATTCAACCAGCAACTGGCGCTTATCCAGCAAAACCTGGATGCCTTACCCTTTGAAAAAATCTATATCAACTATAAAACAGCGAGTAAAAGCAAAAAAGAATGAAGACCCGAACGATCCTGATCATCATTGGTGTGATTGCAGTACTGGCATTGATCAAGTTATTTTTCCTGCGGCCGGAGCATACCGACGCTCCCAAAGGCGGTGCTTCCAAAGGCCAGGCGGTTACCGTCACCGGTCATATAGTCCGCCCCCAGGTATTGGAGAACAAGATATTTTCTTCCGGTACAGTAATGGCCAATGAAGAAGTGGCCCTGCGCCCCGAAGTAGCCGGAAAGCTTACCGCTGTTTATTTTAAAGAGGGCAGTAACGTAAAGAAGGGCGCCCTGCTGGCCAAGATCAACGATGCCGACCTGCAGGCCCAGCTGAAGAAACTGCAATTGCAATCCAAATTGTCCAAAGAGCGGGAAGTGCGGCTGAAAGGTTTGCTGGATATACAGGGAGTGAGCCAGGAAGAATATGATATGAATATCAACCAGCTGCAGACGATGAGTGCCGATATGGACTATGTACGGGCACAGATTGCCAAGACAGAGATCCGGGCACCATTCAATGGCCGGATCGGCCTGAAGCAAGTCAGCGAAGGCAGTTTCGTCAGCAATACGGATATCATTGCCAGCATACAGCAGACCGATGCCTTGAAGATCGACTTTACCATACCTGAACGCTACGCTTCTATTGTAGCGGTAGGCGATATGATCGACTTTTCGGTAGAGAACCAGCAGGGGCAGTTTGAGGCCAGGGTGTTTGCCATAGAGCCCCGCATCGATCAGCAAACGCGGAATATCATGATCCGTGCCCTGTACGACAACCAGAAAGCAACTATTTTTCCCGGTACTTTTGCCAAGATCGAACTGATTGCCAGTAAAAAACAATCTTCGCTGATGGTGCCCACAGAGGCCGTGATTCCCGAGCTGAAGGGCAAAAAAGTATTTGTCAGCAAAAACGGTAAAGCCGTACCGGTATCAGTAGTGACCGGTATACGCAACGATGCGGCAATTGAGATCACCAGCGGCCTCGCCGAAGGGGACACCGTCATCACTACCGGCATCATGTCGCTGAAGCCGGATGCTCCTGTCAAAATCGTCAGCTTTAAACCCTAGTTTCCCCGGATCATGAACTTATCTTCAACCAGCATCAACAGGCCGGTACTGGCCATCGTGATGAACCTGATCATTGTTCTGTTCGGGGCCATCGGCTATACTTTCCTGGGTGTGCGCGAATACCCGTCCATTGATCCGCCCATCATTACCGTACGCACCAACTACTCCGGGGCGAATGCCGATGTGATCGAGTCTCAGATCACCGAACCGCTGGAGAAAGCCATCAACGGTATTGACGGGGTACGGACGATCTCCTCGTCCAGCAACCAGGGTTCCAGCGTCATTACCGTGGAGTTCAACCTTAGTGCCAACCTCGAAGCCGCAGCCAATGATGTGCGCGATAAAGTGTCGCAGGCCGTACGCCAGCTGCCGCAGGATATCGACGCGCTGCCTACGGTTACCAAGTCGGATGCGAACTCAGATGCCATCGTGTCGCTGACCCTGCAATCCGATACCCGTACACAGCTGGAAGTCAGCGATTTTGCCGAGAACGTGCTCGCCGAACGCCTGCAGACCATACCCGGGGTGAGTACCGTACAGATCTGGGGACAGAAAAAGTTTGCAATGCGGATGTGGATGGACCCCGTGAAGCTCTCTGCTTACGGCCTTACCCCGCAGGACGTGCGCGATGCGCTGAACAAAGAGAATGTAGAATTACCCTCGGGAAAGATAGCCGGGAACACCACCGAACTCACCCTGAACACGGTAGGCCGACTGAAAACGGAAGAAGAATTCAACAACCTGATCCTGAAAAATCAAGGGGACAGGGTGATCCGTTTCCGCGACATCGGCACGGCCACATTGGGCGCTGAAAACGAAGAGACCATCCTGAAGCAGTCCGGTACCCCTATGATCGGCCTGGCACTGGTACCTCAGCCGGGGGCCAACTACCTGGATATCTCTGAAGAGTTTTACAAACGCCTGGAGCAGATCAAAAAGGAGCTGCCCGGCGATTTCAAGGTGGGTATCGCGCTGGACAATACCCGCTTTATCCAAAAGTCCATTACCGAGGTGATGGAAACCCTGGCCATCGCCATCGTGCTGGTGGTCATCATCATCTATCTGTTTTTCCGCGACTGGCTCATCGCCTTCCGCCCGCTGATCGATATCCCGGTGTCGCTGATCGGTGCCTTTTTCATTATGTACATCATGGGCTACTCCGTGAATGTGCTCACCCTGCTGGCCATTGTACTGGCTACGGGCCTGGTGGTGGACGATGGTATCGTGGTGACGGAGAATATCTATAAGAAGATCGAAGAAGGCATGAACCCCATAGAGGCGGCGCACAAAGGTTCCAAAGAAATCTATTTCGCAGTCATTTCTACTTCCATTACGCTGGCGGCAGTATTTATGCCGGTGATCTTCCTCGAAGGTTTTGTGGGCCGTTTGTTCCGCGAGTTTGGGGTCATCATTGCCGGGGCTGTATTGATCTCCGCCTTTGTATCACTGACCCTGACGCCGATGCTGAATGCGCGCATGGTAAAGAAGAGCCACAAGAAAAGCCGTTTCTACGACATGACGGAGCCTTTCTTCGTGAACATGACCGATAGCTATGCCGGTTCCCTGAAGAACTTCCTCAAACGGCGCTGGGTCGCCATTGCCATCCTGCTGGGATCTGTAGGGCTGATCTTCGGCCTCGGCAAGACCCTGAAAAGCGAATTGTCCCCGCTGGAAGACCGCAACTGGATGCGGGTACAGCTTACCGCACCCGAGGGCGCTTCGTATGAATACACCGATGATTTTGTCGATGCAGTTACCCAGTTTATTGTAGATTCCATCCCGGAAAAAAGGGTATGCCTGACGGTTACCGCTCCCGGTTTTTCCGGTTCCGGATCGGTGAACTCCGGCTTTGTACGCCTGGCCCTGGTCGAAGCAGATCAACGGGAACGCAGCCAGCAGCAGATCGCTGATGTGATCTCCAAGAACGCCAAAAATTTCCCGCAGGGTAAAATGTTCGTGATCCAGGAGCAGACAATCTCTGCCGGTGGCGGCGGGCGCGGCGGCTTGCCGGTGCAGTTTGTGCTGCAGGCGCCCAACTTCGAAAAGCTGAAAGAAAAGCTGCCTTTGTTCCTCGAAGAGGCGAATAAAAACCCGGTGTTCCAGGGTGTGGACTGCAACCTGAAATTCAACAAACCGGAGGTGAACATCACCATTGACCGTGACAAGGCCAAGAACCTGGGCATTTCGGTGCAGGACATTGCCCAGACCCTGCAACTGGCCCTGAGCGGGCAGCGCTTCAATTACTTCACGATGAACGGCAAGCAATACCAGGTCATCGGTCAGTTTACCCGCGAAAACCGCGACGAGGTGCTGGACATCAAATCGGTGTACTTGCGCAATGCGGCCGGGCAACTGATCCAGCTGGACAACATTGTTACCTTCAATGAAGAGAGTTCACCGCCGCAGCTGTACCACTACAACCGTTACCAGTCGGCTACGGTATCTGCGGGCCTGGCGCCCGGCAAGACGGTGGGAGACGGTATCGCCGAAATGGAGCAGATAGCCGATAAGGTGCTGGATAAGGATTTTACCACCGCACTGACCGGGGCTTCCCGCGACTTTGCCGAAAGTTCCTCGAACATTATGTTTGCCTTCCTGCTGGCGCTGCTGCTGATCTACCTGGTATTGTCGGCGCAGTTTGAAAGCTTTATCGATCCCTTTATCATTATGCTTACCGTACCGCTGGCCCTGGCGGGGGCCATCCTGTCCCTGTGGTATTTCAACCAGACTTTGAATATCTTCAGCGAGATCGGCATCATCATGCTCATTGGCCTGGTGACGAAAAATGGTATCCTCATCGTAGAGTTTGCAAACCAGCTGCAGGAGCAGGGCATGAGCAAAAAAGAAGCCATCGAGACGGCTGCTGCGGCGCGTCTGCGCCCCATCCTGATGACCAGTATTGCCACAGCGCTGGGTGCACTGCCGATCGCTATGGCTCTGGGGGCAGGAGCGAAGAGCCGTATGGGTATGGGTATTGTCATCGTGGGGGGCATCATGTTCTCCCTGGTACTGACCCTATACGTCATCCCGGCTATTTACAGTTATTTATCCAAAGACAAGAAGCATCATGCGTAAGCTGTTTTCATACCTCATCCTGCTTTTTTCCCTGCCGGCCGCTGCGCAGGAACCGGTGTATACCTATCAACAGGTGATTGCTACGGCGCTCAAAAATAATTTCGACATCCGGCTGGCGCAAAACAACGCGGTCATAACCGGTATACAAAATACCGCAGGTAATGCCGGCATGCTGCCCAAACTGGACCTGAATGCGGTAGGGGGCAAGTCGGCGAACGATATCCGGCAAAACTTCTCCAGCGGTTTGTCTGTAGACCAGAAGGGGGTAAAATCCAGCAACATTACATCCGGCGCTTACCTGAGCTGGACGGTGTTTGACGGCTTGAAGATGTTTGCGACCAAGGAGCGGCTGAACCTGCTGGAACAGCAGGGACAACTCAGCCTGAGGCTGCAGATCGAGAACACGCTTGAAGAAGTAACACTCTATTATTACCAGGTCGTGAAGCAGCAACAGCTGATCAAAGGCATACTGGCGGCCATGGGCGTGTCTGACGAGCGCATTAAGATCGCCGAGCGCAAGCTGGCGCTGGGTTCAGGCTCCAATGTAGAAGTGCTGCAAGCCAAGCTGGACCTGAATGCCCAGCGCTCCGACCTGGTGACGCAAAAGTACCTGCTCAATGAGTTTAAGAACGGGCTGCTGGTGCTCATCAAAGAAGAGCCGGGCAGCAATTACCGGGTCGATTCCCTGTTTGCCTTTGAGCCGCTCGCTTCTATGGAGTCCATCCGCCAGCGTATAGAGCAATCGAATACCAGTTTGCAGATCGCACAGAAAAATACACTGATCTACGAACAGAACACCAAAGAGTTGCAATCGCAGTACTTTCCACGCCTGGGGCTTACCTCCAGCTACCTGTTTTCCCGCTCGGCCAATGCTGCTGGCTTCAGCCTCTTTACGCAAAACCTCGGCTTCAACTACGGCTTTACCTTCTCCTGGAATATCTTTAACGGCCTTAATACGCGCAACCAGGTAAGGGTGGCGAAGCTACAGACGCAAAACTCCGTCTTCGAGGCTGAGCGTGCCCGCTACACTGTGTTTTCTGCGGCCCACAGCGCTTATGTACGCTGGCTGGGCGACAGCGAGATACTCGAGATCGAGGAAGGCAATATCCTGCTGGCCGAGCAAAGCCTGAAGATCACGACGGAACGCCTGCGCCTGGGCCTGGGTAATTTCCTGGAGACCAAAGAGAGCCAGAGCAGCTACGAGGCTGCCATCACCCGCCTGGTGAATGCCCGTTACAACCTGAAACAGTCCGAACCCGCCCTGCGCAAGCTAACGGGTGAGCTGATCAGGGAGAATTATGTAATTGGGCAATTAGGCAATTAGTCAATTTGGCAATTTGACAATGAGGTAACGTTCATCCGCACGCTGTCATCCCGCCGCAGGAGGGATCTGTGCATCTATCCGGACAATCCGGTGATTGATTTGAATATGGGCTATTAGTCAATTTGTGAATTTGGCAATTTTAAAATGGGGTAAGGGTCATCCGGACGCTGTCCTC
>JAEUVW010000375.1 GCA_016786525.1 Chitinophagaceae bacterium | reverse complement strand
CCAGTCTGCAGAACAGGTGCATTTGCTGGATTACCCGGATCATCATTTTTTTACGGAGCGCAACTTCGAAGAGATCAGGCAGGTGCTGAAAGACTGGGACAATGACTGTGTGATCGTCACTACTGAAAAAGATGCCACCCGCCTGTACCTGCACAAAAAGCAGATGGCCAATATACCGGTACACGTCATCGTATTGCCGGTAGAAGTTGCTTTCCTGCTGGGGCAGCAGCAACAATTCGACAGCCTGGTGCGCACATTTGTTACCGAGCAGCAGGAAAAGTTTGTGTCCGCAGACTAAAACGAAGCCCTGATCATTCTCCAGTTGTCCTGCATGTCTTTGCGCAATTCGATATGCGTATATCCGGCATCGGCAAATACAGCTTTTGTCGCTTCCGGGAAATCGCGGTGGATTTCGCAGAACACCGCCCCGCCCGGCTTCAGCTTTAAGCGGCCCAAAGCGGCCACCGCTTTATAAAAGACCAAAGGGTCCTGGTCCGGTACGAACAAGGCCTGGTGCGGTTCAAATAAAGTCACGTGCTCCTCCATTGATGCGGCCTCGGTAGCGGGGATATAGGGTGGGTTGGAGACAAGTACATCATATTCTTTCATGCCCGGCCATAGTCGGGTATCCAGTATATCCCGGCGGAAAAAGGAAATTTCAGTTCCTGCCTTCCGTGCATTCTCCTGTGCCAGCTCCAGCGCTCCAGCGCTGATATCGCAGGCCTCGACACTTACTTCAGTCAGTTCTGCCTTCAGGGATACCGGTATACAGCCGCTGCCGGTACCGATGTCCAGCAGGCTTTTTCCCGCCTGGTTTTGCTGCAGTTCGTTCAGGATCCAGATCACCAGCTCCTCCGTTTCCGGCCGGGGGATCAGTACCTGCTCATTGACCCCGAACTCCCGGCCCATAAACCAGCTTTTGCCCAATACATATTGCAGGGGTTTGCCGCTGAGCAATTCATCGAGGATAAAGTCCAGTTCATTTTGTTGGGTTGGATTCAGTGCCTGGTCTTTCAGCATCAGCCGGTCGATCTTGCTCAGCTTCGTAATGTCTTCCATTACTTCATGTGCTATGGCGACGGATTCCTGTTCGCCATAGCGAGGGGTCATTTCCTGTTTCAGTAAGTAAAAAGCGGAACTGAAGGTCATTTTTTTCCTGTTTCGGTACAAAGAACGCAAAGAAAGAGCAGATTGCCTTGCAATGTTTTACTTTCGCTGCAAACGATAGATGAGCGAACGCCAATACATCCAGCGCTGCCTGCAACTGGCTGCCCTTGCCAAAGGGCATACCGCCCCCAATCCTATGGTGGGCGCCGTATTGGTGCACGAAGGCCGTATCATCGGCGAAGGCTATCACCGGCAATACGGGCAGGCCCATGCCGAAGTCAATTGTTTTGAAAGTGTCGCAGAAACAGACCGCCACCTGGTCCCTGCCTCAGTACTCTATGTATCGCTGGAGCCCTGCGCTCATTTTGGCAAAACACCGCCCTGCGCGCATCGTATTGTGAAGGAAGGCGTCAAAAAGGTTGTGATCTGCAACCGGGACCCCTTTGCGCAGGTGGATGGAAAAGGGATCAGCATCTTACAGGACAATGGTATTGAAGTGATCACAGGGGTGCTGGAACAGGAAGGAGCCTGGCTGAACCGTCGTTTTTTTACCTTCCATAAGGAGCATCGACCTTACATCATCCTTAAATGGGCACAAACGGACAATGGTTTTTTTGCCCCGGCCGACCGCTCGCGTTTCCAGATGAGCAATGCGTACAGCCAGCGCCTGAGCCACCAATGGCGGCGGGAAGAGGCTGCCATCCTGGTCGGCACACGCACGGCCCTCAACGATAATCCCCAACTGCTGTCCCGCTATGGTGCAGGGCGGCAGCCCCTGCGTATAGCCCTGGATAAAGAGCTGCAATTACCGGCTACACATCAGCTGCTCTCCGGTACGCATCCGACCTGGATCATCAACCGGCTGCGGGATGGGACAGAGGGGCATACGCGTTATGTCCACTATGATGGCGGCGCTGGGGTGATGGACTTTCTTTTAGCCTTATTGTACCGGGAAAATATCCAGTCCCTGATCGTAGAGGGGGGCGCAGTGCTGCTGCAATCCTGCATTGATGCAGGCCTCTGGGATGAGGCCCGGGTATTGATTACACCGCCTGTGCTGGAGCAGGGTATTGCAGCGCCAGCTGTATCAAACGCCACCCTGTTACTGGACACGGCCTTAGATCAGGACCGCCTGCGGGTATTCGGTCGTGATGCTCATTCCTACACACCCCTTACCGGTACCGCGCTATCCTTATGATCTACCTGATACTGATGGTATTGCTGAATGCCGTTGTCGCCGTCATCCTGAAACTATTTACCCGCTTCCGGGTCGATCACCTGCAGGCCATCATCTTCAACTATTGGGTCTGTGTCGGCACGGGCTCCTTCTTTTTAGGGCATGTTCCGGTGGGCGCGGACAGTGTGCAGCAGGAGTGGTTTCCGCTGGCTTTATTGATGGGAGCGGGTTTTATTCTGGTATTCAACCTGTTTGCGTATTGTACCAAAACAGGTGGTATTACGGCTGCTACCGTAGCGAATAAATTATCCCTGGTCATCCCGGTTATCTTTTCCATTTTCCTGTATGGAGAACAACTGAGCGCCGTGCATCTTTGCGGCATTGTACTGGCTTTTCCTGCTGTTTACCTGGCTTCTGCGAGCGGGGCGCAACAACAGGAAAAGGTACACCTGGGCTGGATCGTATTGCTCTTCCTGTGCAGCGGATTGCTGGATACGGCGATGAAATATGCACAGCAACGTTACCTGCCTACGCAGGAGAGCCAGGCGGTGTACACGATCCACCTGTTTGCGGTAGCCGGTGCCATTGGTACCCTCATCCTGGTTTTCCTTTTGATCACAGGCCGTCAGCGTTTTTCTTTACGGAACCTGGCGGGGGGGCTGGTGTTGGGTATCCCCAACTATTTTTCCATCTATTACCTGGTCAGGATGCTGAACAGCAATTTTATCAAGAGCTCGGCCATGATCCCGCTGAGCAATATCGGCGTGCTGTTCGCTTCTTCCTCTTTCGCGATCCTGTTTTTTCGTGAACCCATGAATGCAAGGCGCTGGCTGGGCCTGGCCTTATCTTTAGTCGTGATTGTGCTGCTGGCCCTGTCCTGATCTTTTGCATTTCCTTGCAGAACAATCCGTTAAAAGCCTTTGGGGCCAATTCATTTAACATTTTTTAAAAAATAAGGTTTTTTATTTTTGGTAAAGAAAATTACTTCAGGAGAAATCAGCCTTTACGGTTATTTCCCGGCTCCATAAAAAACGATAAAAAACAAACTGATGAAAAGCAATCTGATCCCCGTTATCATCACAGCAGCCCTGACTTCGGTAGGAACCTTGTTTGCTGTAAAGAGTTTTACAAAAAACGATCAAATCATCTGGGAGAGCGGCAAGCAGCTTCCGGTGAACTACGCGGCCTACAATACGGAAAACGCCAACCTGAAAGCACCGCCTGCCGATTTCCGCAATGCCGCAGAAAGCAGTGTAAAAGCCGTCGTTCATATCAAAACGACCATTAATTCCCGTACCGTGGTGGCGCGCGATCCCTTTGCCGAATTGTTCGGAGACAACTACCTGCGCCAGTACCGCACTCCGGAGCAGATGGGCTCCGGGTCCGGGGTGGTCATTTCTCCCGATGGCTATATCGTGACCAACAACCACGTGGTGGCCGGGGCCGATGTGGTCACCGTGACCTTCAACGACCGGAATACGGCACAGGCAAAAGTGATCGGTACTGATCCGTCTACCGACCTGGCGGTCTTGAAAATAGAGGAGCATAACCTGCCCTTTATGGAATTTGGCAATTCAGATGAGGTACACCTGGGCGAATGGGTGCTGGCGGTAGGGTATCCCTTATCGCTCGATGCTACGGTAACGGCAGGTATTGTAAGTGCCAAAGGGCGCAGCATCGGTATCAACGCCACAAGGTCCAGGTCGGCCATAGAATCCTTTATCCAGACCGACGCGGCCGTGAACCCGGGCAACAGTGGTGGCCCCCTGGTGAATACCTCCGGCCAGCTGATCGGTATCAATTCGGCTATTGCATCCCCTACGGGTAGTTATGCCGGTTACTCCTATGCCATCCCGGCCAATATTGTCAAAAAGGCTACTGCGGATATTATCCAGTATGGTTCCGTGCAGAGAGGGTTCCTGGGTATCGAACCCCGCGACTTTAAGAACGCTACACAGGAAGAGATCAGCGCATATAAACTGATGGAAACAGAAGGCGTGTATGTGGCCGGCGTGGCTGCTGCAGGCGGGGCCAAAGCGTCCGGTATCCAGAAAGGCGACTTTATCGTAGCGGTCAACAATACCCCTGTCAGCACGATTGCCCAGCTGAATGTAGAAGTCTCCCGCTACAAACCCGGCGACCACATCAACGTTACTTACCTGCGCAGCGGCAGGAAACTGACCGCCAACGTGGAGTTAAAAAACATCAACGGCACTACGGAGCTGGTGAAAGAAAAAGCCGTGACACCCTTACTGGGTGCGGTATTGCGTGAGATGAACAATGAAGAGAAGAAAAAATTTGATATTAAAAGCGGCGTAGTCGTCAGCGAAGTCGGTAAGGGTATCCTGGCGCGTTCCAATATGCGCAAAGGCTTTGTGATCACGGGTGTTGACGGCAATGCGGTAAATGATGTCAGCGATGTGGACAAGGCCTTGTCTTCCGGTAATATGGTACAGCTGGAAGGTTTTTATCCCGAACGCAACGGCATGTACTACTACAATATCCAGGGAGGAAAAGAATAAAGAAGAGTGAAGTGGTGAGTGAGTGAGCAAAAAAAGGTATCGTAAAAACGATACCTTTTTGTTTTGCTTTTAGGGTAAAAAGTAAGCTTAACGATACTCGAAAGTGCCCATCTCAGAAGATACGATCACTTCTTTTGTTTCGGATGCCGCCACATATCCGGAGATTTGCGCTTCGATATTGAAGCTCCCGGATATTTCAATGATGCTTTCGGCCGTTTCGCGGTCTGTATAGATTTCCAGTCGCTGACCCATATTGAATACCTGGTACATTTCCTGTCCGCTCGTACCGGCAGCTTCCTGTATCATTTTAAACAGGGGTGGTACGGGAAGCAGGTTGTCTTTGACCACACGCAGGGGTTTGGGCAGGTAATGCAGTACTTTGCTCTGGCCTCCGCCGCTGCAATGAATGATGCCGTGTATTTTGTCGAAATGTTGCTGCAGCACCTGCAGGATCACCGGGGCATAGGTGCGGGTAGGGGACAGCACCATCTGGCCCACATTCAAAGGAGTGTCCGTCGGGTCGGTCAGGCTGTATTTTCCATTGTACACTACTTCATCCGGCAGGTTGGGATCCACACTTTCCGGGTATTTTGTTTTGTATTCCTTGCGCAGCATTTCGTGGCGCGCGCTGGTGAGGCCATTGCTGCCCATACCGCTGTTGTAGCGGTCTTCGTAAGTGGCCTGCCCGTAGCTGGCCAGGGATACGACTACGTCTCCTGCTTCCATTTTTTCGGTGGTCACCAGCTTGTCGCGGCGCATCCGGCAACTCATGGTACCATCTACAATGACGGTACGGACCACATCGCCCACATCGGCTGTTTCTCCCCCCATCAGGTGTACATCGATGCCGTATTGCTGCAGGCGGTCAAAGTAGGATTGTGTGCCATTGATCAGGGCAGAGATCACCTCCCCGGGGATCAGTTTTTTATTCCTGCCGATGGTCGAAGAATAGGTAAAGGGACCGGTAGCGCCTACGCAGAGCAGGTCGTCTATATTCATCACGATAGAATCGATGGCGATACCTTCCCACACGCTGAGGTCACCCGTTTCGCGCCAGTACAGGTAGGCCAGGGACGATTTGGTGCCTGCGCCATCGGCGTGCATCAGGTTGCAGTATTCGGGGTCATTGCCCCAGTAATCGGGATAGATTTTACAAAAAGCATTGGGATACAATCCCTTATCTAATTTAGCTATGGCGCGGTGCACGTCTTCCTTCTGTGCA
>JAEUVW010000373.1 GCA_016786525.1 Chitinophagaceae bacterium | reverse complement strand
AGACCTATAAGGTTTTTAAAACCTTATAGGTCTTTAGTCTTTCGGACAGCCGCTATGGGAGGGAGCAAAGACGACTTATACCTTCAGCAAGCCGCGGAATCCTCGTGCGGCATAATACGATTCTGCGCCATTGTGGTACAGGAAGACCGTATCGTAGCGACGGTCGCAAAATAAGGCCCCTCCCAGTTTCCGGATTGCAGGCGGTGTCTGTATCCAGCTGGAAGTCTTCAGGTCGAAGGCGCCCAATTCCTGCAAGGCCCGGTATTGCGTTTCATCCAGTATATTTATGCCCATGGCTTCTGCCATCGCCATCGCGCTGTCTTTGGGCTTGTTTTCTTTGCGCGATTCCAGGGCCTGATCATCAAAGCACACACTGCGCCGGCCTTTTGGGCTTTCGGCGGCACAATCGCAAAAAGTGTATTCGCCTGATTTTTTATCATAGCCGATCACGTCCGGTTCTCCGCCGCTTTCTTCCATTAAATGCAGTGACCAGAGTTTAGTTGGATGCGCTTCCAGTCTTTCCTGTACTGCAGGCCAATCCATGCCTTTATGGCGGTTTTTGTTTTGTTCGAAGCGGGCCTGAAGTGTATCCAGCAAACTGCCTTTGTCGGCGGCGGATAATTTAGTGAATTTTGTTTTGCTCATTTTACTTTGTTTGAAACCATTAAGCATTAGCCATTATTCATTGTTCATTATTCTTTGAACTATTCATCATCCATCCCCTTACCATCCAGTATCTGCGGGATGTATTTTTCTATCCGGGCTACACGGGTCTTTGCTTGTTTGGCCTGGGAAAAATGAAACAGGTAGGCCCTTTGCCGTCCGGGTGTCAATGCTTCAAATGCTGTTTTCAATGCTGCATCATTGTCCAGCGCCGATTGAAACTCTTCCGGCATGCTGTAGTCTTTTGTTTGCTTCAGGGGTACCTTGAGGCCGGCTTCTTCAACACTTGTCGCTTCGAGCACGTAGGCCTTCAGGGCAGATGCCAGTTTTTTGACCTGCTGCAGGCTGGTAAAACGCATCTGCCGGGCCGCCTGTACATTTTCCGTTTGCTGGATCAGTACTTTTTTCGGATCCTTCAGCAAAGCGCCTTTAAAGAACAGCACCGCGCAATACTCCTTAAAACCGTGGATCAGCACCACATTTTTGCCATTGAAGGTGTAGCAAGGGCAGCCCCATTTCAGGTCTTCTTCCAGGTGGCAGGCCTGGATGAGGTCGCGCAGGGCGGCATATTCCTGTTGCCAGGGCCCCTCATTGTCGAAGAAAAAATCAGCTTTTGCGCGCATATCAATGGTGGTTTAAAGATACAAACTTCCGGCCTGCCGGGCGGCAGTACCAGGATACAATCGTCAGTACCAGCAACAGCGAGGGGCCAAACAATTCTTTCGCTCCGTCACCAACGGCCAGGTGCGATACAATGGCACCGGACATCGCGAAGAAAAAGCCCGCGTAGGCCCATTCTTTCAGTAGGGGCAGGCGGGGCATCAGTACAGCAATCACACCCAGCAGTTTCCAGACACCGATAATGACGAGGAAGTAAGGCAAGTAGCCCAGGCGGCTCATCATCTTCACTTCCTCTTCGTGCCGCATGATTTGCAGGGCGCCGGTCACACTCATGCCCAGGGACAGCCACAGGGTGGCTACCCAATAGATGATCTTTTTAGTTTTACTCATGGTTTGTAGATTGTACAGTGAGGACAATTTGTTCCAGGCGATTGTGCGCCATATTAATGCCCTGCGCAAAAGGCAATTGCAGCATCTGGTCCCGTTGCGCAACAGAGCGGTAGATCACATGCATCGTCAGCAAACTTGTCGATTCCGTCAGGGCTGCAAACTCCAGGAACTCCAACTGCGCTTCGAAAGGCGTGTTTTCCATTTCAAAAGTGCGGGTGATCCTATGGTTCGGCTCAAAACTATGGATAGTACCACGGGAACGCAACACCACATTGCCTTTCGGATCGGTGGTCTCGAAGCGGTAAGCACCCAGGGCTTTGTTGTCTAGCTGCAGTACCTTATTGCCCATCCATTGTTCTACGATGGCGGCATCGGTATAGGCGCGGAACAAGAGGTCCAGCGGTAATTCAAACTCGCGGGTGATGGTGATTTCCTGCCGCCCGTCCTCGGCATGGATCTTTGTTTTGCGTTCCATATCAGTTTATTTTTTGGGAATGTATTGTTTCATCACGTCTTCCAGTTTGTTGAAGCGTTCTTCCCATAGCACGCGGAAAGGTTCTATAAAATCGGCGATTGCTTTCATATTTTTTGCGTTAAGGGTGTAATGAATCTCGCGGCCGTTTTGCTGCGGTTGCAGCAGTTCACATGCGCTGAGGATCTGTATGTGTTTGGAAATCGTCTGCCGTGTAGAACCGAAGTTCTCGGCAATCGCCGTAGGGGTCATGGCCTGGAAAGCCAGCAGGGTCAGGATTGCCCGGCGGGTAGGGTCGGCTATGGCCTGGAATACATCTCTTCTCAATTCCATTATGCAGCTATTTGACTGCAAATATACGCGCAGCTATTTAACTGCGCAAATTTATTTTCAAAAAGACCTATAAGTTTTTTGAAACCTTATAGGTCTTCCTTATTGGTCTGAGGGGTGCACACCTGTGCCCAGCCACTCGTACTCGATGCCATAACGCTGTGCGATCTTATCGCCGATCACCCGGCGTTGGTCTCCATGTGGGTTGTCTGTAAACAGGGGCAGGGGAGACAGGCCCAGTTGTTGGGCCTCCTGTGTATAAAAGCTGCGCCGGTCCTGCAGGATAGGGGCCACTACATTGAAGATCTCGTTGGGTACAGCTGCAGCTACGATACGATCCATAAAGCGGATGATGTCGTCTCGGTGGATCATGTTCACCGGGTTGTTGGCCTCCGTTACTTCTGGTCTTTGTACGATGTAGCGCACCGGGTGCCGTTCTCCGCCGATCAGCGCACCCAGGCGCAGGATGGTAGCATTAAAGGAAGGATGGCTCAGCAGGACCTGTTCGATGTCGAAGATCTGCCGGTCCATATCGGATACAGGTTCTATCGGTGTGTCTTCATTCACTTCGCCTTTCAGAGACAGGTACACGGTGGTGGAGCTGGTAAAGATCAGTTCGGGTATGCCCGCTTGTTCGATATGCGGGATCAGGGAAGTGATCTGTGCGGCATAGTGCACGCCTGCATCCTGCTGGCTGCGGCCCGGCGGTACGGTGATGATGAGGATATCGGTGTCCTGCAACAAATGCGCTAACGCTGCTGTGCCTTCGGTATCACTGGTGCGGTACAATACTGCATCCAGGCCTTGCTGCCGGAAGCTATCCAGCTTCGCAGCCGTAGTGGTCGATACTTTCAGTTGGTGTCCCTTTTCCTGTAAATGCAGGGCCAGGAGGCCTCCCAGCCAACCGGCCCCGAGTATGGAAATGCGTTTCATTGTCGATCTGTGTTTCGGTGACTAAATTAGCGGTATTGTTTGGAGTAAAGAGCCTTGCTCCTAAATTGCTGTTAATCAATAAAATATTTTAAAAACTATTTCCTATATTTCAAGAAATCAAAACAGATACTATGCAAAAACTGGAAAAATGGGAATTGATGACGAAAATTGTGCGTGAACTGGAAGACCTGTCGAACAGTCAAACAGCGGTGATCAAAAAAATAGCGCAGATCGAGGCTCACAATATCAACCTGGGCAATACCTCCCTGGACAAAAGCCTGGGTGATATCTACACTAAAGTAAGTGAAAACCTGGAGTTGGTCTCAGCCCTGGCCAGCAGCTTCAGTGAAGAGACCGGCAAATACAGGGTGGATAACAAGCTGGATGCGCTGATGGATCCTACCGCTTAAAGCAATCCGCTATTGAAAATACATCAGACCGCCCGTACAGGGTGGTCTTTTTTCAGCCTTGGGTATACCATGTGTTTCCTTATCCTGTGTGGCAGCTGCCTGCAATAAGCCCGAATGTTTACTCCGCGGCTGCTTTGATCCTTGCCATATCTATTTTTTTCATCGGCATAAAGGCCTGCACTACGCGGTCGATTTGCTCCTGTGTGCCTTCACGCATCACGCGTTCCATGTCTGCCGCACTGATCTGCCAAGACAAGCCGTATTGATCCTTGATCCAGCCGCATTGTTCGGCTTCCGGTACGGCAGACAGCTTTTCCCAGTAATAGTCGATCTCTTGCTGGTCTGTACAAGCGACAAGGAAAGAGATTGCTTCGTTGAAGTCGAAGCCGTGAGCATGGGCGCTGTCCATCAGTGCAAACCAGCGGTCTTCCAGTTCCCCGTCGCCATACATCAATGTGCCTTCCTTATCCGGTTCCATTCCGGCAGGGTAGCGGTGTACATTGCCTTTTTTCGCTTTGCGGAATACGGACAGGTAAAAGTTCAGCGCCTCTTCTGCCTTGCCGGCTTTAGCGCCCGTAAACAGCAGGGATGGCGTGATCGTCGGGCGCGGTTCCCCTTTAGGATCGGTGAGCATCAGTTGCCAGGAGACCCCGTAGCGGTCCTGCACCCAGCCATAATGTTTGCTGAAAGGATATTCCTGCAGGGGCATCAGCACTTTACCACCTTCGCCCAATTGCGCCCAGGCCGCATCCAGGCTTTCACGCGCGGATTGTTCTGCGGCTTCCCCTTCACCAAACAGCAACGGATCATAGTTCACGATAAAAGAAACAGAAGGGTTGAAGGTAAATTCAGGTCCGGCGCTGATGGCCATAAATTCCTGTCCCCAAAGCTCGAAGCTCAGCAAGTCACAGTCGCCTGAAGGGGTATTGCGCAGCAGCCTGCTGCTGATCAGTTTCGATCCGGGGAATACGGAAATATAAAAAGCGGCAGCTTCGGAGGCTTCCTTGTCGAACCATAAATGCGGGATGATCTTTTGCATGGGTGTTGCTTTTGTTCCGCAACAAAGGTCGTAAGGCCGCGGACAGGCTGCCGCAAGACTGTGTTAAAAGCCGGGTTTAGGCCCTGAGGATTTTTTCCATGGCTTTGCCTTTGGCCAGTTCGTCAATCAGCTTGTCCAGGTAGCGTACTTTTTTCATCAATGGTTCTTCGATCTCTTCCACGCGGTAGCCGCAGATCACACCCGTGATTTTTGCTGCATTTGGGTT
>JAEUVW010000351.1 GCA_016786525.1 Chitinophagaceae bacterium | reverse complement strand
AAGTTTTATGCTTTTACAGACATCAACGGCACCCTTACCGGTAAAGCATTCTGGAAATACATTGCAGAACGGCACGGTAAAAAAGAGGTGAAGGAACTCCTCTCCTCCATGAAGTCGAAGGGCAATATGAACAAGGCCCTGAAGGCCCGGTACAATATGAATGTGCTGAAAGTTTTTGATTCGTGCCTGACCTACTTCAAAGAAGCCTATGCCCTGGACGCGGCTGATAAGCAAACCCGGAACACCGATAACGCTATTGTAAAAATCAAAGTACCGCAAGACAACAGTGTGATCCGGAATATCCTGGTCTCCCCGCGTGGTGCCGATGTGGCTTATGTAAAATGGAAAGAAGGGGAATTTAAAGTGTGCCTGAAACATACCGTAGGCGAACAGGCAGAAGCCGTCATCCTGGAAGGCGGGGAAAAAAACTATATGGAGCAGGCCGACCCCAACTACCCCCTGATGACCTGGAGCAATACCGGCTATAAGCTGGCCATCCTGTACAAGAAGGGCAATGGCATGCGGCTGCGCATTTACGATGCCACCAAAGGCAAGGTAATGACCTATGTGATCCCCAACAACCGTTTTGACCGCGCATTGGGCATGGCCATAGATGAAGACAACAACGGTATTTTTCTTTCTGCGATCCGCAAGAGCCAGACCGATCTTTATTATTTCGCGATCAAGGGTTCGCGCATGCGCAACCTGACCAACGACCGCTGGGATGATGTACAGCCTTCCTTCGTCACCGGAGGCCGGAAGCGGGGGATCGTGTTCCTTTCAAACAGGCCCAGGGCCAATATGAATGTACCGACGGAAGTGAATGAACTGCCCACAGGGCCGATGAATGCCTTCTTTTATGATACCAAGACCCAAAGCCCTGCTTTGTTGCGCTGTTCGGATGCCGACCAGTACACCAAGATCAGCCAGCCGATACAGTTTGGTACGGATAATTTTGCCTATCTCAGCGACGTGAATGGCGTCCGCAACAAATACGTGGTCGTTTTTGGCCGGAACCAATACAACCAGGACTCTGCCTACTGGGTCCCGGCTACCAACCTGGCGCACAGCATCAGCAGCCATCAGTACAACCCGGCCGGCAACCTGGTCACCGAAGTGATCCGGCAGGATGGGTATTACTGTGCTTACATTGACTCCCTGCTGATACCGGGCATCGATGTACCGGCGGCACCTGTTACCCCTTCTTTGCTGGTAGAAAAAGAAAGCAACAAAGTAGGACTCAGCCCCAATGAAGCGCCACAAAGCAAACGGAACGCCTCCGGGAAACGCTCCCTGTCAGAAAGCAGGAAGATCAGCGGCATTAAGCTGGAAGGCGGCAATATTTTTCAAAGCGAATTTGGTTCCGGCACATCATCTGATACGCCTGTAGAAAGTAGTGCCGATACGACTGCAACGGCTGCTGCCCCGGAAGAAGAACTAATCGTGGTGCCCGAAGCAGACAGCACCTTCATGAAGATGAAAGCGCAGTCCTACCGTCATGGCTTCAAAGCCAGCGATTTTTCGATCAGCCTGGATAATAACCTGTTGTTTAACCGCTATCAATCTGCCAGCCAGAACGGCAACCAGTTTGCCAATCCTTCCCTGGGCGGCCTGGTCACCATCAGCATCGACGACCTGATGGAGAATTACCGTTTTGTCGGCGGCTTCAAGCTTCCGTTCGGCGCCCCGGGCTCCACCTACTTTTTCCAGTTCGAGAATGTAAAGAGGAGGCTGGATTGGAATGTAGCGCTGCTGCGCAATACCAATTCGCAGCCGTACACGCTCAATTTTACCGATTCTTCCGGCACTCCCCTGTTCAGCACGATCGGCCTGGGCAAAACCGTCACTAACCTGGTACAGGGTACGGCATCCTATCCTCTGGACCGCATGCGCAGCGTCCGCTTCCAGCTGGGGGTACGCCAGGACCTGCTCAACTTCAAAGCCATCGATACCTTTACGCTGATCTTCCCTTCCAGCAGGAAGTACTGGACCATGAGCCGGATCGAGTATGTGTTTGACAATTCGAGGCTGATCACGACCAATATCCGCAACGGCTTACGCTACAAGGTATTTGCGGAGTATATGATGCAGATGAACGACAAAGGGGGCGCTGTATACAACTTCGGCTTTGATGCCCGGAATTACGTTAAAATCTATAAAAACCTGATCTGGGCCTTCCGCCTGGCAGGAGCGCACAGCGGCGGCAAACAGAAGATCCTGTACTTTATGGGCGGGGTGGATAACTGGCTCAATTACCAGAACGCCACGCCGCAAACCCCTGTAGGCCAGGAGACCTTTGGCTTCCAGACGGTGAGCAACAACCTGAGGGGATACCGCCAGAATGCCCGGAACGGCAACAGCTACGCACTGGCCAATTCGGAATTCCGCTTCCCGATCCTGACCAGCCTGATCAGGCGCCCCATCCAGTCTAAATTGCTGCGCAGTATACAACTGGTAGCCTTTACCGATGCGGGCATGGCCTGGAACGGCTTGTTCCCTACCGATAAAAACATGAGCAAAACACTGACACTGAACCAGCCACCGGTAAGCGTGACCCTGAACTACCCTTCCGAAAGCATTTCCATAGGCTATGGTATGGGTATGCGCATGGCCTTATCGGGTTACCAGTTCCGTGTAGATGCTGCCTGGAATAAGAACGGAAGCCCGAAACCGATCCTGTACCTGTCTTTAGGTACGGATTTTTAGCATATGTTGCCCAGACCTGATATGAAGTTTCTGTTCACCAATTTCGTACCTTTGCCCACTCCTTCAAAAAATAGTTCAACTCCTATATGAAGTTATCTCAATTTAAGTTCGATCTTCCCCTGAACCTGATTGCCCAGCATCCGAGTAAACAACGCGAAGAAAGCCGCCTGATGATTGTGCATCGCAAGACAGGAAAAATCGAGCATAAAGTGTTCCACGACATCAAGAAGTATTTCCACGATAAAGATGTAATGGTCGTCAACAATACCAAAGTTTTCTCTGCCCGCCTCTACGGCAAGAAAGAAAAAACCGGTGCCAAGATTGAGGTATTCCTGTTGCGCGAACTGCACAAAGTGAACCGCCTCTGGGATGTGATTGTTGATCCCGCAAGGAAAATCCGTGTAGGCAACAAGCTTTACTTCGGCGATAATGATGAGCTGGTCGCTGAGGTCATTGACAACACTACTTCCCGTGGCCGCACCATCCGCTTCCTGTTTGACGGCGACGACCAGGAGTTCCGCGCCATGCTGGACCTGCTCGGCGAAACGCCTTTGCCCAAATACATCAAACGCAAACCGGATGCTGAAGATAAAGAACGCTACCAGACCGTGTATGCAAAGCATGAAGGCGCTGTAGCGGCTCCGACGGCCGGTATGCACTTCAGCCGCGAACTGATCAAACGCCTGGAAATCATCGGCGTGAAATTTGCCGAAACCACCTTGCACATCGGCCTGGGCACGTTCCGCCAGATCGAAGTGGAAGACTTGTCCAAGCACAAAATGGATGCCGAGTATTTCGCCATCGACGAATATTCTACCAACCTGGTCAACAAAGCAAAAGAAGAAGACCGCCAGATCTGCGCCATCGGTACCACTACCCTGCGTGCACTGGAAAGCTCGGTAACGGCCCAGGGCCTGCTGAAACCGGCAGACGGATGGACCAACCTGTTCATTCACCCGCCGCATGAGTTTTCGATTGCCAACTCACTGGTAACCAATTTCCATTTGCCTAAGACCAGCCTGATGATCATGACCTGTGCCTTTGCCGGCTATGACCTGGCCATGGAGGCTTACCACACTGCTATTAAAGAGAAATACCGCTTCTTCAGCTACGGCGACGCCATGCTGGTGATCGATTAATGAGTTCAATAAGAACAGGGATGCCGGGCTGATTGTTTTCGCCCGGCATCTTTTTTTAGCTCATATCAGCTGCAAAACATTATCTGTCCTGCTGACCGTTTATTGCGCTGCTTTTTCTATTTTTGGGCATATCTATCCGACATTGACAACTATGCAAACAATCAAAGACATTATCCATTCGTCCATTGCTGTAAAAAAGGCTATTCTTGAAGATGAGCGCTTATTGACTGTCGTTGATGAAGTGGTAAGGGTCATTACCGAAGCTTTCCGTAACGGGAACAAGGTATTGTTTTGCGGCAATGGCGGCAGTGCGGCAGATGCCCAGCACTTATCCGCGGAGTTCAGCGGCAGGTTTTATACAGACCGCAACCCGCTGCCTTCCGAGGCGCTGCATTGCAATACTTCGTACCTGACTGCCGTGGCCAACGACTATGGCTACGATATCGTGTATAGCCGTATGGTGAAGGGCATGGGCAGAAAAGGCGATGTACTCGTAGGGCTAAGCACGTCCGGCAACTCGGTCAATATCGTGAATGCGCTGCAGCAGGCCAACGAAATGGGCATGACCACCATTGCCTTCACAGGCTCCGGCGGCGGGAAAATGAAAAGCCTGGCTGCTTACCTGGTCAATATCCCTTCTGACGATACACCCCGTATACAGGAAAGCCATATTATGATCGGGCACATCATCTGCCAGCTGGTAGAAGAAAATTTATTTGCATCAAATTCGTAACAAAGGGGAGATGAACAATCACTCAAAATATGACAAAGAATGGTCGCTGTTCCTGGACAGGGACGGTGTGATCAATGAAGAGATCAAAGGCAGCTATGTAACGGACTGGAACGAGTTTAAATTCTATGAAGGCAGCCGGAAAGCTATTGCCGATCTCAGCAGGATCTTCGGCAGGATCATTGTGGTGACCAACCAGCGTGGCGTAGGCAGGGGCATCATGCAACATGAAGACCTGAAGCTGATCCATAGCAATATGCAGGAAGAAATTGCACGCAATGGCGGCAGGATAGACAGGATCTATGCCTGTACCGCGGTGGAAAATGAAGACATCAACAGGAAACCCAACACCGGCATGGCACACCAGGCCAAAGAAGATTTTGAAACCATCGACTTTAAAAAAAGCGTGATGGTCGGTAATAACCTCAGCGATATGCTGTTTGGCAAACGCGTAGCCATGCATACGGTATTTATCAGTTCTACCGAGCTGCCTCATGAATTGCCGCACGACATGATCGACGAGCAATTCTCTTCCCTGAAAGAATGGGCAGACAGCCTGCAGCTGACGGAACTTTCTGTGCTGAACTAAAAACAGGTACACTATACTTCAAAAGCCTCTGCACTGCAGGGGCTTTTGCTTTTTTATTGTACAATCAATTCGCTGCATGGCGGATCACAGATCCGCTTTATTGTCCGTCCGGCATGCCCTGCGGAACATGCCGGACAGCAGAGAAGTCCGCGCAACGGAATGGGTCTTCTCTATAAGAACGAGAATCAATACTTCTACACGAATGTCATGCCGCAGGCATCTGTCCTTAAAAATTAAGCAAAAGCAGTGCACGATACGGATGCCTGCGGCATGACAGCACGAAAAGAGTGCTGCAATTGCACCCGGTCACCTATACCCTAAAGTGCTGCCGAGGTTCCCCGGGCAGAGGGGGCTAAATGTAAAGACCTGTAAGGTTTTTTTAAAACCTTACAGGTCTGAATAGCTTACAGGCCCGAAAATATAAAGACTGTCGTTTACTATTTTACTTTCTCCGACATCATCATCTCTTTTGCCCTGCGCAAAAAGTCTGATGCGAAGATAAATTCGTTCAGGTCTTCATCATCACTGAAGATGATCTCCTTATTGGAGCCCTCCCACTTTTTGCGCCCCTGGTGCATGTACACGATATGGTCGCCGCGCTCCATGACGGTATTCATATCGTGCGTATTGATGATGGTCGTAATGTTGTATTCTTTGGTCAGGTCGTAGATCAGTTCATCAATGAGTATAGATGTTTTAGGGTCCAGGCCGGAGTTGGGCTCGTCGCAGAACAGGTACTTCGGGTTGAGCACAATCGCCCGTGCCAGCGCCACCCTTTTCTTCATACCGCCGCTGATCTCGGAAGGAAATTTGCGGTTTGCTCCTTCGAGGTTCACACGGGCCAGTACTTCGTTGGCACGCTTCAGTTTTTCCCTGCGTGTCTTGCGGGTAAACATATCCAGCGGGAACATCACATTCTGCTCTACGGTAAGGCTGTCAAAAAGGGCTGAACCCTGGAACAGCATACCGATCTGTGTTCGTATTTCTTTCAGCTCTTTGGGGTCCATATTGATGATGTCTCTCCCCTCGTAAAACACGTTACCGGTATCGGGAGTCATCAGGCCCACCATGATCTTCATCAGGACCGTTTTACCGCTGCCGCTGGTACCGATGATCAGGTTGGTCTTACCGGCAAGCATGGTGGCGCTCACATCCATCAACACCTTTTTCTCTTCAAAACTTTTGCTGATATTCTTTATCTCGATCATATAGTACGGCAGTGTTAGGAGCATCCGGTGCTCTAAAACGATACAAATTAAAAGAAAAGCCCGAACATTTTGATACTGTCCGGGCTTTTCAGATTATTTTAAGTTAGACCATCAGTTATTCTGCTTGGGCTCTTCAGAAGCTTTGCTGCTGTGCTCGATCGTAAAGACGATCTTTTCTTCTTCTTTGTCGAAACCTGCCAGTACGGAGTCACCGCTCACAATCCTGTGGTTCAGAATCTCTTCTGCCAGCGGATCTTCCAGGTACTTCTGGATCGCACGGTGCAGGGGACGGGCGCCGAATTGCTGATCGTACCCTTTCTCGGCAATGTACTTCTTCGCCTCATCGGTCATCGTCAGGGAGAAACCCAGGGTATTCAGGCGTTTCATCACGCCTTTCATAATGATGTCGATGATCTTATTGATATCTTCCTGTACCAGGGAGTTGAAGATGATGACATCGTCAATACGGTTCAGGAACTCAGGCGAGAAGGTGCGTTTCAGGGCTTTCTCGATCACTGCCCTGCCGCTTTCTTCAACCACAGACTGTTTTGCATTGGTGGCGAAGCCCACACCATCACCGAAGTCTTTCAGCTGGCGTGCGCCGATGTTGGAGGTCATGATGATCAGGGTGTTCTTAAAGTCCACCTTACGGCCCAGACCGTCTGTCAGCTGGCCGTCGTCCAGCACCTGCAGCAGGATGTTGAAGATATCCGGGTGTGCTTTCTCGATCTCGTCCAGCAACACAACGCTGTATGGCTTGCGGCGTATTTTCTCCGTCAGCTGACCGCCTTCTTCATAACCGACATAGCCGGGAGGCGCTCCGATCAGGCGGGTCAGGGAGAATTTCTCCATGTACTCGCTCATATCGATACGGATCAGCGCATCTTCGCTGTCGAACATCTGGCGGGCCAGGCTGCGCGCCAGTTCCGTTTTACCGACACCGGTAGGACCGAGGAAGATAAAGGATCCGATCGGCTTGCGCGGGTCTTTCAGGCCCACACGGTTGCGCTGTATGGATTTCACCACTTTACGGATCGCTTCGTCCTGCCCGATCACGGCGCCGGCCAGGTCTTCATTCATGCGGATCAGTTTGGCACTTTCGGCTTCCACCATCCTCATCACAGGGATACCAGTCATCATGCTCACTACTTCGGCGATATCTTCTTCGCCTATCGGGTAGCGTTTGCTTTTGGCTTCTTCTTCCCAGGTCAGTTTGGCTTTTTCCAGTTCTTCGCCCAGGCGTTTTTCTTTATCGCGCAGGGAAGCTGCTTCTTCGAAGCGCTGGCTTTTCACCACTTTGTTTTTCTCCTGTTTGATCTCTTCGATCTGGGCTTCCAGGTCGATGATATTCTGCGGCACATTGATGTTTTTCAGGTGCACGCGTGCGCCTACCTCATCCAGTACGTCGATGGCTTTATCCGGCAACAGGCGGTCCGTCATATAGCGGTCGCTGAGCTTTACGCAGGCCTCGATGGCTTCTTTGTCATAGCTCACATTGTGGAAGTCTTCGTATTTGGACTGGATGTTTTCCAGTATCTGTATCGTCTCGTCCACGCTGGGTTGCTCGATCAGCACTTTCTGGAAACGGCGGTCCAGTGCACCGTCTTTCTCAATGTACATACGGTATTCGTCCAATGTGGAAGCTCCGATGCATTGCAGGTCGCCACGGGCCAGTGCGGGCTTAAAGATGTTGGAAGCATCCAGGGAGCCACTGGCGCCACCGGCACCGACGATGGTGTGTATCTCATCGATAAACAGGATCACGTCGCGGTTCTTTTCCAGTTCCGTCATGATGGCTTTCATCCGCTCTTCAAACTGGCCGCGGTATTTGGTACCGGCCACCAGGGAAGCCAGGTCCAGGCTGATGACGCGTTTATCAAAGAGCACACGGGATACTTTGCGCTGTACGATGCGCAGGGCCAGGCCTTCGATGATGGCGGTCTTACCCACACCCGGTTCACCGATCAGGATGGGGTTATTTTTCTTGCGGCGGGACAGGATCTGCGATACGCGTTCGATCTCTTCCTCACGGCCTACGATCGGGTCCAGTGTGCCGGTTTCGGCTTGTTTGGTCACATCGCGGCCGAAGTTGTCCAGCACGGGTGTTTTTGATTTGGTAGCGCCGGCTGCCGGTTTTTTCTGCTGGAACTGGCGGCGTTCTTCATCTTCTTCAAAGTCGTCTCCCTGTCCGCCGTCAAAGTCGGCGCTGGGTGCATGTCCCTGCAGGATATTGAGTTCCGCACGGAAATTTTCGTAATTCACTTCCATTTGCTGCAGGATACCGGTTGCCGGGTTTTCTTTGTTTTTCAGGATAGACAACATCAGGTGCTGTGTCTCCACGGAAGGGCTTTTCAAGGCACGCGCTTCCAGTACCGTAATGCGGATCACCTTTTCGGCCTGCTTTGTCAACGGCAGGCTGCTGAGGCTGTCCAGCGATTTGTTCGTTTTTTCCTTGATAACGTTCTCTACTTCATGGCGGAGCGAAAAGATATCGACATTCATATTCTGCAACACCTTTACGGCCAGGCCTTCGCCTTCGCGGAGGAGCCCCAGAAGCAGGTGTTCCGTACCGATGAAATCATTCCCGAGCCTGAGCGCTTCTTCGCGGCTGTAGGAGATAATCTCTTTTACTTTTGGTGAGAAATTGGAATCCATTAATGCTTTATTTTAGGTAGTTAAAGTTAGGGAGAAAAGAATAAGTTGTTTGTCGTTTGCTTTTATTTTTAACTTATTCGCCGCTCTCGTTATTTTTGCCTGTGCAGTAAGCAAACGAGCTGCATTTCCTTATGCAATTCAAAATTGATGCCAGAGACCAATATACTGTTATAACGCCCGAAAAAGGCAGCTTGGATGCCAGCCTGGCTGCGGATTTGGCAGAGCAATGCCAATTATTAGCCGGAAAAGGCAGCAAAAACTTCCTGGTGGACCTGGAACATTGCCAAGATGTCGGGACCGATTTCCTGAACCCTTTTATCGAACTGTCCTCCGCCTGTTATGAAAGGGAACAATCCTTTGTACTGACCAACCCTCCGGCGGATATGATCCGCATCATCAAAGAGGAAGATGCCATAGACTTGCTGAACTATGCCCCGACAATAGCGGAAGCGGCTGACATCATCTGTATGGAAATACTGGAACGCGACCTGCTGGCGGAGTAATCCTGCCGTTGGCGAAATTTTGACATAAGCAGCCGGTAGTGTCCCTTTATTAATTGTACCTTCGCTGCTTATTTCCTCAAGAACAGAAATGGCGAAAAAACTAGAAGCAAAATGCAGCATCTGCGGGCGCCCGGAAAAGGACGTCAATATCCTCTTTACCGGTATGGACGGCAGTATCTGTGATGCCTGCATTGAAAATGCCTACCATGTGCTGCGGCAGACCATGGGCGAAGATGAGGCGCAAACGGCTCCGAACAAAAAGAACAACAACGACCTTTCCAAGCACAAACTGTACAAACCGACTGAGATCAAGGCTTTCCTGGACCAGTATGTGATCGGCCAGGACGAGGCGAAGAAAGTAATGGCGGTTGCGATGTACAACCATTATAAAAGGCTGATGCATCCTGCGCAGGATGATGTGGAGATTGAGAAATCGAATATCATCATGGTCGGAGAAACCGGCACCGGCAAAACACTCCTGGCGAAGACGCTGGCACGCCTGCTGCAGCTGCCGTTTACCGTAGTGGATGCCACCGTATTTACACAGGCAGGATATGTAGGGGAAGATGTGGAAAGCATCCTGTCGCGCCTGCTGCAAAGCTGCAACTACGATGTGGCTGCTGCCGAGCGCGGCATCGTATTTATAGACGAGATCGACAAAGTGGGCCGCAAAGGCGATAACCCCTCCATCACCCGCGATGTAAGCGGTGAGGGGGTACAGCAATCCCTGCTGAAACTGCTGGAAGGCAGCGATGTACTGGTACCACCGGAAGGAGGACGCAAGCACCCCGACCAGAAAATGGTAAAGGTGAATACCCAGAATATCCTGTTCATTTGCGGCGGTGCTTTCGAAGGCATCGACAAAATGAT
>JAEUVW010000297.1 GCA_016786525.1 Chitinophagaceae bacterium | reverse complement strand
ATGGCCTCGTCTACGCTCATCTCCAGGATGTCGTTTACATTCTTCGTCTTATACGTTACTTCCAGCACTTCGTCCTTAAAACGCCTGCCTTTGCAGCTGTCGCAGACCAGGTGCACATCGGCCAGGAACTGCATGGCCACTACGATCTCGCCGTCGCCTTTGCAGGTGTCACAGCGGCCACCATCGGTATTGAAAGAAAAGTGCTTTTCGGCAAAGCCCCGCATTTTGGCCAGGGGTTGTTTGGTCAGCAGCTTGCGTACCTCGTCCCAGGCCTTGATGTAGGTGACCGGGTTGCTGCGGGAAGACTTGCCGATGGGGTTTTGATCGATCAGTTCTACGGCATCTATTTTTTTGATATCGCCCAGCAATTCAGAGTAGGCTCCCGGGCGGTCGCTGCTTTCGCCCAGCTCGCGCAGCAGGGCGGGGTAGAGGATCTGCTTGATCAGGGTGGTCTTGCCGCTGCCGCTCACCCCCGTTACCACGCAGAGCAGGCCCAGGGGGAAGCGTACGTCAATCCCTTTCAGGTTGTTGTGGCTGCAATCGGTGAGGTCCAGGTAGCCGGTGGCTTTGCGCTTGATGGCCGGGGCTTCGATCTTCAGCTTGCCGGACAGGTATTTGCCGGTCAGGCTTTTGCTGTTGCTGATGATGGCATCGTAGTCGCCTTCGGCGATCACTTCGCCGCCCAGGTGGCTGGCCAGGGGACCCATGTCGATGATGTGGTCGGCAGACTTCATCATCATATCGTCGTGCTCAACGACGATGACGGTATTGTCCAGGTCGCGCAGGTTTTTCAGTACTTGTATCAGGCGATCGGTATCGCGGGGGTGCAGGCCTATGCTGGGTTCGTCGAGTATATACAGGCTGTCGCTGAGGTTACTGCCCAGGAAGCGGGTGAGCTGTATGCGCTGGCTTTCGCCGCCGCTGAGGGTATTGGCCGGGCGGTTCAGGCTCAGGTACACCAGGCCCACGTCGATCAGGGTTTTCAGGCGCTGGTTCAGCTCCAGCAGGATACGGCCGGCTACCTGCTCGTCGCTTTTGGAGAGTTTCAGGTCGCCCAGCCACTGGTGCACATCGGCTGCCGGCATGTTCAGCAGCTCGCCGATGGTGGCGTTGCCGACTTTGACATACAGGGCATCTTTGCGCAGGCGGGTGCCGTTGCAGGAAGGGCACACCGTGCGGCCCCGATAGCGGGCCTGCATGATGCGGTACTGTATTTTGTACAGGTTTTGCTCTACCATCTTAAAGAAGTCGCGGATACCGGATACGGTCGGGGTGCCTTCCCAAAGGATGGTGTATTCTTTTTCGTTCAGTTTGTTGATGGGCTTGTGTATCGGGAAATCGATGCGGGCCGCATTGCGGATAAAGTCTTTCTGCCACTCTGCCATTTTCTCGCCTTTCCAGCAGGCTACTGCCCCTTCGTACACGCTGAGCTTTTTGTTCGGGATCACCAGCTCGGGGTCTATGCCCAGTACTTGCCCGTAGCCTTCGCAGACGGGGCAGGCACCATAGGGGTTGTTGTACGAAAAGAGGTTGGGACTGGGTTCTTCAAACTTAATGCCGTCGGCCTCAAAGCGGTTGTTGAAGTGCTGTATTTTTTTATCATCGAGCTCAAGGTAGCAATCGCCTTCGCTCTCATAGAACGCCGTCTGCACACTATCTGCCAGGCGGTGCAGGTCGTCTTCTTCAAAGGTTTTGACCACGATGCGGTCGATGAGCAGGAAAATGTCTTTTTTGTCTGTCTTTACTTTGCTTTCACCGGACAACAGGTCTTCGATCCGGATGGGCTTGTTGTCGTTTTCGCCTTTGATGTACACGCGCGAAAAGCCTTTCTGCATCAGGATGTCCAGCTCTTCGATCACTTTACGGCCGAAGCGGGGAGTAAGGGGAACAATGACCTGCACTTTAGTGCCAGCCGGCAAGGCCTGGATAAAGTCTACCACATCGCTGACGGTATCTTTCTTCACTTCGGTGCCGGATACGGGCGAGTAGGTCTTACCGATGCGGGCATACAGCAGGCGCAGGTAGTCGGCAATCTCTGTCATAGAGCCTACGCTGGAGCGGGGGCTTCGGGTGGTCACTTTCTGCTCGATGGCAATGGCGGGGCAAATTCCGGAAATATAGTCCACATCTGGCTTATCCATGCGCATCAGGAATTGCCGCGCATAGGCACTGAGGCTTTCGGCATAGCGGCGCTGCCCTTCGGCGAACAGGGTATCCATCGTCAGTGATGATTTTCCACTGCCGCTGACGCCGGTCACGACGACAAATTTGTTGCGCGGTATGCTCACGTCCACATTTTTGAGGTTGTGCATCCGTGCGCCTTTGATGAAAATATCTTCCTGTTTCTTTACTCCTGTATTGGTTTTATTCTTCTTCGCCGCTGTTTTTGCCATGGTACAAAGCTAAATGAATTTGTTTCCAGAATGGATGATCGGAAATTGTAAAAAATCTTACCGCATTACATGCTTTATGACGAAGAATGGGGTATTGCTGCTCTTTTGGGCAGCTGAAGTTAAATAGGGATTATAATTATTCATTAATAATTCTTCATTCTTCGTTAATAATTATTCATTGATCGATATAAACGTCTCCACCTCGGCATTGTCCCCTTCATAATATTGCTTCCCATGAACGGTAAAGTCTGCCTTATAGGCCCGTTTGGGATTCAGGTCCTTATCCTGCCAGATCTCAAACCAGGTATTGAGCACTGCCTGGGGCATTTTACC
>JAEUVW010000202.1 GCA_016786525.1 Chitinophagaceae bacterium | reverse complement strand
CAGGAACAGGATGTCGGGACGAAATCGCTGTATATCCTGTAGGGCATGCTCTATGGTGGAGCAGATGCTGCATACTTCAACCGCTGTGGTAAACGAGTGGATCAGGTTGCAGATCACTTCACCGGCAGCCGGTTCGTCATCTACTATAATGGCTTTAATCATTGGTTAGGGGCAAATTGAACAGGACGGTTGTGCCCGCGGGCGAACCATCCTCATGGCGTAAATCTAGTATTTTAAAACCAGCTTTTCCTGCTCTCTTTCCCCAGGCCTGTTCAATCCGTTCGCGGGTAGTGGTGATCCCCGACTTTTTACCGGTATGCGCCGGACCGGCATGGTATTTTTGCCTGCGCTGTTTTATCGCCAAAGCCTGCTCCCGTCCGATACCATCGTCCGTCATGCTGACCAGGAGGGTATCCCCTTTTTGTGTAAAATCCAGGTAGATATTTCCGGCGTTTCTGGCACCCAGGAACCCGTGCAAAATTGCATTTTCAACAAATGGCTGCAGGATCAGGGGCGGTACAAGGATCCTGGCACTATCTGCATTTTGCCGGATATGCAGGGTGATCTTATCCCCGAAACGCATATTTTCCAGCTCCACGTACAGCACCAGCGCTTCCAGGTCCTTCGCCAGCGTAATGCTTTCCTGGCTGGTATTATCGAAGGTAAGCCTCATGAGTTGGGAAAACCTGGACAGGAAAAAAGCAGATGCCATTTTTTCACTTTTCAGAATATAGTTCTGGATCGTATTTAAGGAATTGTAGATAAAATGCGGATTCATCTGTCCTCTCAGCGCCTGGTCCCTGAAGGCATACAGATCATTGCGTAGCTGTGCCTGTTCGCGGACAGAGCGGATCCGGTGATACACGATAAGGGAAACAGCAATGATGATGAGGGCCAGTACCAGGCCGATAAACCACCAGGTCTGCCAGAAGGCCGGGTGGATCTTAATCGCCAGCTGTGCAGGATACAGGCTCCTGACTCCCTTCGCATTCACGGCGCATACCTCGAACGTATAGGTTCCGGGAGGCAGCCTGCTGACCTGGATATCCGGGCTGGCAGTTTGCGTCCACTTTTCCTGGAGCGGGAAGATCCTGTAGTAGTACTGTATGTTGCCCAGGCTTTCATAGGAAATCGCACTCACCGAAAGCCGGAAATCATTCTCGTCATAAGGAAGACCGGGCAACGATTTTACCCCTGCAAAAGTTCTTTTGCTGGTCTGCACCGTGTTGATATACACAGCAGGTGCAGGCATTGATAAATAAGAACTGTCTGCAAAAGGGATAACGCCCAGGCCTTCGGCTGTAGTGACATAGGCTGTATCTCGGGAAACATACACATCCCTTATATCGTTAGACGGCAAGCCGTCATAAAAGGTATACGATCTGAATTGCTGCACGTCCCAGTTGCTGGTGAAATTTACAGCGTACACCCCTTTACTGGTGGCTATCCAGTAGGTATTCCTCTCCTTTTGCCAGTATATTTTCTGTATCTGGCCCGGCACATCCCGCCCGGGCCAGTTAATTTTTTTGGCACTGCCCTTGCTTCGGTACAGCAAAATACCGTTTCCATCTGTACCGATCAGGGCATTGCTGTCCTGCAGGGCAAGAATCGTCAGGATATACGCACGCTGCAAGACCGTGTCCTTTACTTTCGACGGGGGATCATCGAGTCCCATGCTCCTGTACAGGCCATTGGGAGTGCCGATCAGTATATGCCGGCTCAGCAGCAGGCTGACAGCGGAGGCTCTTCCCCAAAAAAGGTTTTTCCACCCTGGCTTACCGATAGTAAGATGCGCTGCCTGTGCGCTGGTAGCAAACAGCAGGCTGCTATCATCATATTTACAAGCGTCTTTGTAGGTCACATCTTCAGGTCCCATATAGGTCACCCTGCCCTTCCGGGTATCTACCGCGGCCAGCCTGGCCGCCCAGGCGATATACCGGCCCTCGTTGAACGACAGCAAACGGCAGCCGTTCCGGAAGTAATTATTGAGCCTGACCTGGAGGGTCTGCTTGCCCCGGACACAGGAAATGGCATTATTGTTGATATAACTGAGACATAGTTCCTGCCCGGTTCCGGCAATACTGCGGGGAATTTCGGTTTTCATAGGAAAGCGCTCCGTCAGCCGTGCATTCCTGAAATGTTTATCGGACAGGAAGTACAGGGAATTATTAAACGTGGACAACCATACATTATTATGATCATCTACAAAAACGTTGTGCACATATTTTGCCGGTAAGCTATACGCAACTTCACCTTTTTTCTCTGGCCTGCTAAAATCATAATAGCCGACCCCCTTATTGTTATTGAAGACCATCCACAAACATTGGTTCTTATCCATGAAAGCAAACAACACATCGGTAACCCCGGCAGGCAACTGCACGCTACGGACCTCCTCTAAAACGCGGTTCCCGGGCTGGTACCGGTACACAAATGCCTTATTGAGTTTTTCCTGGTACAAAAAAACATAATCTCCCCGCTCCAGGTGCGTGTTTCTTTCACCCGCCGAACGATGGAAGGGCGTGCTCCGATCCCTGAACAATTTTTCTTTGGCACAGGTTTTCGGGTCATAGGCATACAGGTAATCATAGGGCCCCCAGCCAATGAATCTTTTGTTTAAAGTAGTAAAGCTCCGCAAGCTGTCTGCAAAATCATCCAGTTGGTATTCTGCTATCTTATTTCCATAAAAGCGGTAAGCTCTTTTTAA
>JAEUVW010000161.1 GCA_016786525.1 Chitinophagaceae bacterium | reverse complement strand
ATCTTTGAGCGGCCGGTAAACCTGGACATGCACCTGGAAGGGCGCCTGAAAGACCAGCGTATCCCTTACGTAATAATCCGCAGCAACTTTGTAAACAACAAGCTGGATTCTAAGTTTGGGCAATTCGACTCGCTTTCGTTCCACCTGTACTACATCAACGGCAGCAAAAAAGACAGCCTGTACGGCGACGAGTATTCGTATATGGAGATCACGAAGCTGAAAACCCTGTTTTCCGGCATCCCGGTCACGGCAGACACGACTACAGTGTACAACCTTAAACTATCCAAAGTAAAGACCCATGCCAAAGCCAGCTTCCCGGTCAAAAAACTGAACAACCTGCTGGGCCGCCAGAGCTTCCTGTTTGGCAAAGGCAACGCGGACATAGACCTGGAATATGAAGGCGGCCTGAAAAAAGAAGCTCCTTACCCGACCAATGTCTCCGCCAGAATCGACATCCGGAATGCAGAAATGACCTACCTGCCCCGGCAGATCAAACTGCACGATTGCAATGTGTTCCTGCAGGTCAAAGACAATGATATCCAGGTAGTGGAAAGTGTATTGCATACACAGAAAAGCGAGATCAAAGTGATGGCATTGGCCCGGAACTTCTTCTCCCTGTACCGTACCAACCCCGACAAGCTCATCATAGACGCTACCGTAAAGAGCGATCGCATAGACCTGAACGAATTCCAGAGCTTCCTGCAGCGCAGGGGCGCACCGGCTCCTTCCGCCAAAGCGGCGAACAAATCCGGCACACCTGACTTCCTGGACGAAGCCCTGGACGTATCGCGCACCAACCTGGACGTATCGATCAGGACCCTGATCTACAAACGCTTTGAGGCCAACAACATCAAAGCCCGGCTGACTTTGCTGCAGGGAGGTATCGACATGCACCAGGTATCGCTGCTGCACTCCAACGGCGACATCAGCATGAGCGGCAAATTCAGCGGCAGCAACAGCGACAGGCCTTCGTTCAATATAGAAGCAGACATCAAACAAGCTTCGCTGGACAAGTTGCTGTACAGTTTCGACAATTTCGGCCAGGAATCCTTCGGCCCGGAAAACCTGCGCGGCACCATCGATGTCAAAACAAAAGTGAACGGCTATTTCAACGCTAATGCACAACTGGTGCCCCGCTCGCTGAACGGCACCGCTTCTTTCGAAATACGGAAGGGGGAACTGATCGACTTCAGGCCCCTGCAGCGCATGGGCAGGCTGGTGTTCAAAAAAGACAGGCTGGCGCACATCCATTTTGAAAAAATAAAAAACACCCTGACCATTGACCGCAACAGGATCTTCATACCTCCTATGTGGATCAATTCAGACCTGATCGACATGCAGCTGCAGGGCGTGTACAATCTGGATATCGGCACGGATATCCTGGTTGAAATACCCCTGTTCCGGTTCAACAAAGAAGACATTGCCGAAGATTCTACCCTGAGCAGCAACAAGGGATTCCGCCTGTATGTGCAGGCTAAGGATAACGAGGCCGGGGAAATGAAATTTAAGCTGAAGCTGAAAAATACGGATATCAACGAAGCCCGCGAAGAGCGGAAAAAAAACAAGGAGGAGCGGAAACTGCGGAAGCGTGGAAAGCGGGCAGAATAGCCTTCAGAATATGAGCCACTGTCTGCCTCCGCTTAACAGAAAAAGCACTTCCGGCCTACCCCTCAACCCAGCAGGCAACTCCGTTCCTATGAAGAAATATGGAAACTTATACCTTGGGATCTTCTGATATCCCGATCATCAAACGCTAAAGGTCATACGCGAATTTCCCCTCCAGGGAGGGTCCGTTCCGTTTTGGCAAGAGGATAGGGGTGGGTTTTATTCCCGAAAATGCACACTATCCCTGTACTGGTACAGGATGCCTTTATCCAGCGGCGTCCACAGGCAGGCTTTCAGATGCGCTGCCTTCAGGCCATTGTTGGCCCAGGTATTGCAGGTATAAAACAGGTTATACGTACCCTTGGCTTCATAAAAGCCGTCGTAGTCGCCATACCAGTGCCCGGGGATGTAGATAAAGCCTCCCTGCGCTGAGCGTTGAAAACTGTTTTCGATATAGCGGACCAGCTGCTGGTATTGCTCCGCATTGAGCTTTATCTTACGGCAAAGTTTACCGGTCTCCATTTTCTTGTGATAAGTAACATGCATGGCCGAACTGCTCAGCGCAAACATGGCCTTGAAAGCCGTACTGGCCTTCAGGTCGGCCCAGGTCGGGGTTTCCAGGTAGAATCCTTTGTCGCCCCAGCCAAAGCCCACATATTGTACCATACTGTCCTTGCTGCGTGTATGGCTGCAGCTCAGGTCT
>JAEUVW010000125.1 GCA_016786525.1 Chitinophagaceae bacterium | reverse complement strand
TTGTAGATCACGCCCCCCATCTGCATTTCCCCTTTACCGCTTTTGACGATCTTGCGCTGGTTGGCCACGATGCCTACCGCCCAGCCTTCCACGCGCGCATAACCGCAGACAATGGTTTTACCGTAATCTTCCTTGAACTGGTCGAATTCCGAATTGTCGACAATGCATTTGATCACGTCCACCACATCGAAATTCTTATTGTTGTCTACACTGATCAGGCCGTAAATGTCTTTGAGATCGCGGGCAGGCTCTGCTGCTTTCACGCGGTCAAAACCGGCTTTCTCCTGGCTGCCCAGTTTATCGATGATGCGGCGTACCTGGTCCAGGCATTCCTGTTCGGTCTTGAATTTATAATCGGCAATCCCGCTGATCTCGGTGTGTGTTTTGGCGCCACCCAAGGTTTGCAGGTCTACATCCTCGCCAATGGCGGCTTTCACCAGGTAAGGCCCGGCCAGGAAGATAGAGCCATTGCCTTCTACCATCAGCGTTTCATCGCTCATGATCGGCAGGTAAGCCCCGCCGGCAACGCAACTGCCCATTACCGCAGCGATCTGTGTAATGCCCATCGCGCTCATCACCGCATTGTTGCGGAAGATACGGCCAAAATGTTCCTTGTCCGGGAAGATCTCATCCTGCATGGGCAGGTACACGCCCGCACTGTCTACAATATAGATCACCGGCAGGCGGTTTTCCATAGCGATCTCCTGCAGGCGCAGGTTTTTCTTCCCGCTGATCGGGAACCAGGCACCGGCTTTTACCGTATTGTCGTTGGCTATGATCATACACTGGCGGCCGGATACATAGCCCAGGCCCCCTACAGTACCCCCCGCCGGGCACCCGCCCTGCTCGGGGTACATCTCGTAACCGGCAAAACTGCCGATCTCACTGAACACCGTATTTTTATCGATCAGGTATTCGATGCGTTCGCGCGGCGACAGTTTTCCCTTTTCCCGGTTCTTATCCATCGTCTTCTTACCGCCGCCCAGGCTGATCTTATCGAGCCTGTGCTTCATGGTCCCAATGGCCAGGCGCATGGCATCTTCGTTTTTGTTGAATTCTAAATCCATTTGTTACAATTCTTTGTAAGGCGTTATTCTGCTTTTATGATTTGCTGTACCGTTTGCCCCTCAGCGGTTTGCACTTTCAACCAATAATTACCGGAAGGTAAGGCATTCAGATCTAAATCGGCTTTCATACGGCCGGGTATTTGCTCCAGGCTTTTGTGCCATACACTTTGGCCTAAAGGATTCAGTATAGACAGGTCTGCGCCTGTACCGTTCGTCTGCAGGCTGATCGAGGCTTGCGACACAAAAGGATTCGGGGAAAAAACAACTTCATGCCCGGCACGACCCTGCTCAATGGTGCTCGTGCCTTTCGCATATTTAGCAACATAAGGCTCGGAACTACTATTGGTCATGGTGCCGGTTGCATACAGGAAGCCGGCAGGAGAAAAAACCAGCGCATTGATATGACCGCCATTGGTTCTCAGCCGATCTGCACCCGTACCAAGAGTAGACCAGATGCTGCCATTCCACTCCGACACAAAGGCATCATAAGTGGAGGTTTTGTAAAAACCGCCTACATATACTTTGCCGGCGCCGCTCACCGCTATAGACGAAATAACGTTTGATGCAGACAGGCCGCTGCCCAATTCGGTCCATTTTGTTCCGTTCCACTTGGCAACATACCGCATACCCCCAAGATTGGTAAAATCACCGGCAGCGTACAGGTTGCCTGAAGCATCGGTGGTCAGTGTATAGATCTGCCCATTGGCATTCAAGGTGCCCAGTTCAGACCAGGTGCTTCCGTCCCACTTGGCGACATAGTATTTTCCGGATGCATTTGTGAATGCGCCGGCAGCATACACCGTTCCTTTTGTGTCGGTGGTTATCGTCTGGATCATGGCATTCGCCTTAAGCGAAGTGGCGCCTGAGCCGCCGAGTTCTGTCCAGGCGCTTCCATCCCATTTGGCTACGTACGCGTTCATCGGTCCGGCATTGGTAAACTTGCCCGCGGCATACACCGTTCCGGCAGGGTCAGTGGTCAGGCACAGGATATCGTCCTGTGCATTCAGTGCCGATGTACCGCTGCCCATTTCAGCCCATACGCTGCCATCCCATTTCGCTACATAACGCTTGCCTGCGCTATTGCTAAAGCCTCCCGCGGCGTATATATTGCCGGATTTATCTTTAGTTAATGCATTAATATCGCCATTGGCAGCCAGGCTGCCCAATTCTGTCCAGGTGCTTCCGTTCCATCTGGCCACATACTTTTTTCCGGCGGTATTGGTAAAACGTCCGCCGATGTAAATGTTTGATGTGGCGTCAATTGTTATGCCCCCGATTATTCCATTGGCCTTTAAAGCAGCACTGCCCGAGCCGACTTCATTCCATTGGGCGCTGGCTCCACCTGTGAGCAGGGAGGCGATTCCTAAAAATATTCCGGGTAAAAACTTATTGATGTTCATAGGGATTTCAGATTTTTTGCAAATGTAATACCGTGGCGCAAACATCCTACTACTCACTACTTTTTATTAATATGGCCCGGGCAAATGCTTCAAGCGTCAGTCCCTTCACACTTACCGTTTCATCTGCCTGCTCATAGCAGTCCTTTCTCTGTTCCAGCAGGGCTGCCAGCTTGAGCTTCCAGCCTGATTCCCGGAGCAGGGGCCGCTGTTCGGTCTCGTTATCAAGATTGTGGTACAATTGTTCCAGGTCTGTCTCCAGGTAAATCACCGTACCGCTGCGCTTCATTTGCTGCAAATTGTCATAAAAGCAAGGAGTACCTCCACCGCAGGCGATCACGGTGCCGGAGGGGAACACTTCGATGATCTGCAATAAGGTCTGCTGCTCCAGCTCACGGAAAGACGTTTCACCGAAACGTTCGAAGAAGCCGCTGATCGTATGCCCCGTACGGACCTCAATCATATCGTCCAGGTCGATGCAGTTCAGGCCTAAGGCCGCTCCCAGCTGTTCTGCCCAGTAACTTTTACCGGCACCCGGCATACCCACCAGGAATATGTTTTTGTACTTTTTACGCAAAGAAATAGTGATTAGGAGGCGAAGGTACTCCTATATCGGCTAACCGCGCGGTAAAACAGCGACATCGGGTGCCCGCAAAAAAGTGCGTACTTTCGCCCTATACATACTGTTACATCCATGATACAATCGGGTTCTTATTACACACTGCCTGTGGTGAAAATGGTCGACTTCGGCGCCTACCTGGACGGCGGGGCGGAAGGGGAAATACTGCTGCCCAAACGCTATGTGCCTAAAGGCCTGCAGGCGGGCGAAACCCTGGAAGTCTTTATCTACCACGATGGTGAAGGGCGCCTGATCGCTACCACAGAACGGCCTAAGGCTGTAGTAGGCGATATCGCCGTGCTGGAGGTAAAAGATACCATGCACCAGGGCGCCTTCCTGGAATGGGGACTGATGAAAGACCTGTTCCTGCCCCTGTCGCAGCAAACGAGTGTATTGTACAAAGGCATGCGCATACCGGTACTGGTCTACCGCGACGAGCAGACCGGCCGTGTGGCCGCCACGCAGAAATTCCAGCATCATCTGAAAGAGAACGCCGTCACGCTGAAGGAAAACGACTCCGTCAACCTGCTGGTGACGCGCCAGACGGAGCTGGGCTTTGAAGTGATCGTGAATGCCATGCACATCGGCCTCATCCATTTCAGCGATATCTTTTACGAAATGAAAGTCGGGGAACGCCTGAAGGGTTTTGTAAAGCGGGTATTACCGGAGGGGAAACTGGACATTATGCCCGGGGAACGCGGCTACAAACGCGTCGAGAATGAAACCGATAAAATACTGCGCCTGCTGAACGAAAACAGCGGCTACCTTCCGTTCTACGACAAAAGCAGCCCGGAAGAGATCTACGATTTTTTCGGCATGAGCAAGAAAACATTCAAAATGGCGGTAGGCAACCTGTACAAATCGGGTAAGATCAGCCTGGCCCAGGCCGGTATACAGCTGATCGACGCCTAAAACCCTTCCCGGAAGTTTTCAGGCGGAAAAATCCTTTTTAAATTTTGTTTTTTGTCGAATCCGATTATCTTTGCACTCCCTTAACGGGGAAAGGTGAGGTGGGTGAGTGGCCGATACCAGTAGTTTGCTAAACTGCCGAACGGGTCAAACTGTTCCGCGGGTTCGAATCCCGCCCTCACCGCTAAAAAATGTACCGGCAAAGATTTTTTAGCGTGAACAATAGAAGATCGGGAAGTAGCGCAGGCCGGTAGCGCACCTGGTTTGGGACCAGGGGGTCGCAGGTTCGAATCCTGTCTTCCCGACTTAAAAAAGTTCAGCAGCAATGCTGAACTTTTTTGCTTTTACCTATTTATAGGGGAACCCCATGTTCCTTTCGGGATGTAGCGCAGCCCGGTAGCGCGCTTCGTTCGGGACGAAGAGGCCGCTGGTTCGAATCCAGTCAT
>JAEUVW010000167.1 GCA_016786525.1 Chitinophagaceae bacterium | reverse complement strand
GCGTAAGCAATCGCTTAACCCTTCAACGGCGTGTTTACTGGCATGGTACCATGCGCCCATAGGGAAATACATCTTTCCTCCCATTGAAGAAGTATTGATGATTGTACCGGACTTGGCCTTACGCATATATGGGACAACTTTCTGCGTAACGGCAGCCATACCGAAGACGTTTACCTCAAACTGCCTCCTTGCTTCGTCCAAAGGCACGTCTTCTACCGAACCATAAAGGCCAAATCCTGCGTTATTCCAAAGCACATCAATTCTGCCCTGTTCTTTGATTACGGTATTTACGACACCTTGTATGTCATTCTCATCAGTTACGTCCATTTGTAATGGGTGGCCTCCTATTTTTTGCAGGTCTTGCATGAGGTCGATCCGTCGCGCAACGGTGTAAACTATATGACCTTCCTTGATGAGCTTTTGGGCGGTTTCTTTACCCATCCCTGAACTTGCACCGGTAATTAAGATTACTTTTTTCATTTTTAGCATTTTTATTAATGCAAAAGTCACCCGATTGTAGCCGGACAAATAATACAAATCCCAGATGTTTGTATACTTTTTCTCTTTCTAATAGTATAGAGCATTTCCAGTACCGGACAAAAATGTATGGAACAAAAAAGGGAAGGCTACTTTAGCCCTATGCAATTCTGTAATTCTAATTATACAGATATGCAATTATGAGATTTTACAAACTCACTGATTCGCAATAGATTATTAACAAAAAAGTTCGACAATTCCCCGCCCGGCTCCACCGAAACAAAGGCTATCATTTGCCGGACCTTAATCATACTCCCCGAATCTGCATTCCGCTAAAATGCCGTACTGGATTGACGCTTCCGGTCAATCCGCTCCCGACTTTACCAATACATAATCCGCAAACAGGTTTTGGCTATCTGTGATCTTTGCTGCCACACTAATGTTCGTAGGCTGCAAGATGCCGCTGATAATTTCATCGTTGTATTTTCGGGAGATTTCCGTGTGGATGCTTTCACCTGCGGCAAAATGAAACACCTGGCTGCCGATGCTGACACTTTGCCGGACCAGGCTGATTAAATAGCTTTTCGCAATGCCTTCGCTTGCCTCATAGCTGGCGCGGTGCTCAAACTGCCTGCGGTCAAAATCAGCGCCGAGTTCGCGGTTGATCCTGTCCAGCAGGTTGAGGTTGAATTCGGCGGTGATGCCTTGTGCGTCGCTGTAAGCGGGCAGCACAATTTCTTTTGCTTTGACCAGGTCTACACCCAGCAGTATTTTATCTCCGGGACTGAGACTGTCACCAAGCTGGGCAATGAACTCCGACACTTCGGCATCGAGCAGGTTGCCGATATTGGAACCCAGTATCAGTATGATCTTCGGGCGGTGATTGGTTTTGAGGGCTTTGAGTTTTACAAAATAATCACCTTGCTGAGGTATTACACTCAGGCCGGGTAATTCTTTTTGCAGCATTGCGGTCAGGCCATTGAGTGCGCTTTGTGAAATATCAACGGGCAGATAATCGAGGTGGAACCCATTTCCCAGCAATCCTTTCAGCAGGTGAATGGTCTTGGTGCCATCGCCGGGCCCCAACTCTACAAGCTCGTAGTGAAGCTGTTGCTTCATATTTAACGCATCTATGAGCGCTGTGGTCTTGTTCCGGAAGATGTCCATTTCTGCTCTTGTGAGGTAATACTCCGGCAAAGCCATAATCTGCTGAAACAAGATGCTGCCCTTAGCATCATAGAAGTACCTGGAAGGCAGGGTTTTCTGCGGACTGCTGCGAAGCCCTTCCAGGACCGCTGACAAAAAGAGCTGATCCGGGAGTATGAGTCTGCCTGTGTCTGTTTTGCTGTGCTGCATTTTGTTTACTTTTTTCGTTCGTTGATTGTTTGGTATAAGAAGCGCAGGATCTGCCAGCCATATAAAATACTGAATGGCAAAGCCATAATAATGAGCAACTTGCTGATGGCGTTCAGCAGTGCATCAGAGCCCAGGGCACTGATGCCCAGTGAGGTGGCGGTAATAATGATGCCCCAGGCGAGCTTGTGCACCGGCGCCGGGTTGATGTTTCCATGATCTGAAAACATGGCCAGGACAAAGATGGCGGAGTCTACGGAGTTAAGGATGGCGATCAGTACCAGTACAGCGGTTATCGTAACAGTGATGCTGCCCAGCGGCAATTGGTACAGGAAATGATACAGGGAGGTAAAGAGATCTTCGTATTCCCCTGCATAGCTTCCGCCTTGCTGCATCAATGCGATGGCTTTGTTGGCAAATACGCTGAACCATAGCATGGTGGCCATTGCAGGCACAATAATGGTAGCAAATAAAAATTCCCGTATGGTCCTGCCTTTTGAAATGCGTGCGATAAAGATACCGGTAAAGGGCACCCAGGCCAGCCAGAAAGCCCAGTAAAAGACCGTCCAGTCCTCGGTAAACGCCTTGCTGGCCCGGTAATCGCCGATGGAAAGGCTCATTTCAGCAAAATGTACCAGGTAAGTACCGAAGGCTTGCAAGGTAGTGTCTAAAGATGCACTGCCGCTCAGGAACAATGCCACGAAGAGCATTAAGCAGATACTCAGGGCCAGGTCAAAATCGGCAAGGTACCGGATCATTTTCTGTATGCCCGTAAGGGCTGAGACCGTAGCCATGAGCCCGACACCAAAGACAGTTAGCAACAAGCCCTTGTCGCCTATGCTCCATCCAAAGATGACTTTCAGGCCACCGATAAATTGTCCTGCTCCCAGGCCCAGCGAGGCGACAACACCGACCAGGGTAATGAGTATGATGAACAGATGAGTGATCCTTACCCCTGTTTTGTTTTGGCTGCCGGGCAATACGGCTTGTGCGATGTTGCCCTTCTTTTTGATGTATAACTGCCAGGCGACCATGAGGCCGAACAGGCTGTACATAGCCCAAGGAGTAAAACCCCAATGAAAGAATGTGTATTGCAGGGCCAGTTGTTCCGGGCCGATATGGCTTACAGGCGGATACCGGTAGTAATAAATGGGTTCCTGTACGGCACGCAGCAGGAGTCCCGAGCCCATGCCGGTGCTGTACAGCAAGGCTATCCAGCTGAACCGGGAATATTCGGCTTTCCCGCTACCCAGCCTTTTCCTGCTGAGGGGCAACAGCATCAGCAGCGCTGACAATCCGACCACCACAAAACCAAACACAAGGTAATAGGTACCGAATACCTGCAATACCCGGGCGTTTGTGCGGTTCAAAAATGCTATAATAGCCTGTGGAAATACTATTCCTCCTGTCACCGAAAGCACCCAGAACAGGAGCGCCAGCAGGAGGGCTTTATTTTTAAACAGGTGTCGGAACCGGGAGCGCAACTGATCTTTATGATTGATGGTGAGCTATCGTTAAGCGGCCGTCTTTCAGGATGCTGGTGACCAGCCAGACGTACTTTTGGGCTTCCTTATCGTACCCGAGCATGCGGAACGCATTGCCGAAGGGGCAGGGCGGGAAATCGGGAAAGCCGATACGCAGTTCATATCTTCCGGGTTGGGCTTCAAAGCGGGCTTTGTGCACTTTTTCCATCCCGTATTTCATGGGCTGGTCTTCACTGCGGTACTGCTGCAGACCTGTTCCGATTTTGCGGGAGATCATTCCACCGTCTTCGTTCAGGTGCTCGGCCAGCATATCTACCAACAGGCCTTTACTGTCTGCGGTCTCTATCACATACAGGTTCTGGGTATCCGTGACATGCTCTGTATGGTCAAAACGGTAGGCATTGCTGATGGTAAAATCACCCTCTCCGTAGGTCTTGCCTGTCCGGGTAGATTGAAGCACTTTGCCTCCCGCAATAAAATCATCTGTAAAGCCTTTTGCCTTCAATTCGTTGACGGCGCCCAGCAGGTCGTTCTCTGTCAGTTTCATATTTGTGTTGTTTTATTTTTTTAACGCCTAGACTTTTCTAATTTTCTGTTCTTTATTTCTTTTAAAAAGGTGTCGCTTGTCTGCTGCAAAAAAACCGGGGCCGCATTTAGAAAATCTTCCCAGGACCGGAATGCATCGGAGGGTAAGATGGCGCCGCCCCATTTTTGGGTTTCCCAATATGTATGTTGCAGGCGGGGAAAATGATGCGGTATGATCCTTTTCCTGTTTACCAGGAAACTGTTGTAGTAATAAGGCCGGCTGTATGCTTCCTGATCGGCAGGTGCGTAACCTGCGTATTGCTCTATACGACTATCGTGGCGGCAATAAATACCGGTGTCGAAATTGCCGGGCCATATCCTGACCTCACTGCTCAGGCGATTTTGCTCCAGAAAATCTTTTAACTGTTTGTTGGCCCCGGAGCGCAGCTGCTCAAAGCGTTTCAGGTATTGTTTTTCCGGCTGGAGCAGGCGGCCGTCCACATCGTTCCATTGGGGGAAACGGTATTGCAAACCGGATTGAAATGCCTGGCTGTCCAGGCCATACGCTTTCAATGCCTGTGCTATTCGCCCAAGAACAAATGATAAGGCATTCCCTTTGGTGATCACGATGTCATTCTTTTGAAGATGAGTGCAGGTAATATGAAAATGAAGTTCATGAGGGTGAAAGGACAGGAGGATACCTGCACCACCGGGAATGGGGATGTCTCTTGTCTGCAAAAGGTTTTGCTGTTCCTTCCAATTCATATTCGTATGGCTGAAGTCGGGCTCGGCGGGCAGGTAGGCTTGTCCTATTGCGCCGAGTATCCGTGCCATATTGTGCAGGAATTGCTCTGTTTGTATGTACTTGTCTGGTCGCATTGTTTTTACTTTCTATTGCCAGGGTATAAAGGCTCTGAAACTCCTTAACTCCTTCCTGGCGCATGAATCACTTCCTCCGTGAAATGCACTTCACTGCTCACGGTTTTATGTACAGGGCATTTGGCGGCTATTTCCGCCAGCTTTTCAACCTGCTCCTTGGTCAGATCGCCTTTAAACGCCAGCTTCTTGCTGATGTGGTCGATCTTTCCCATAGTTTCAACATCAAGGCTCAGTTCTTCGGCATGCTTTCTGGCATGGCTCAGGTACACGGACACCTCTTTCAGGGGCCAGCCTTTGCGCTGTGCATACAGCTTTACGGTAAGGGCCGTGCAGGAACCGATGGCTGCCAGCAGCAATTCATAAGGCGACAGCCCCAGTCCGCTGCCGCCTGAAGCAAGTGGCTCATCGCCATAAATATGCAGTGTGGCGTTGTAGATATGACTTACATAGATTTCCTGTACATCGTGATGCACAAGTACCTGTTCCCCCTGCCTGTCTTTTAAGGACTGATCTTCCGGCGTTTCAATGCTTACGTAGCGTTTTACCCAGCTGGCGATTACATCGGCTACATAGCGGGTATCGCTGTTGCTGCTCAGCAGGTGATCGGCGCCATTGAGACTGATAAAGCTTTTGGGGTGAAAGGCGGAATGGTAGAGGGAGGCCGCATTCTCTATTCCTACAATACTGTCCTGGGGGGAATGCAGGATCAGTAAGGGGCGTTTCAGTTTCCTGACTTCTTCAATAACATTGTGGCGGTCCAGGTCTTCGAGAAATTGTTTGCGGACAGCAAAAGGATGGCCTCCGATGGAGATCTTTGCCTCCCCCTTTTTGTCAATGGTCTCCTCCAGCAGGCCGAAATGCCTGGTCACATGCCGGGCATAGGAAGGTGCGGCAATGGCCACGACGGCCTGTATAGCGGGCAGCCTGTTGGCTGCGATCAAAACGGCTGCTCCCCCGAGCGAATGCCCGATAAGGATCGCCGGATTGCGGTAATACAACTGCATATAACGGCATACATCTTCTATGTCGGCAATATTGCCGGACAGGTTTGTTTCGCTGAAGTGACCTTCGCTATGCCCCAGCCCGGTGAAATCAAAGCTGAGCACGGCAACGCTTCTGCGCGTCAGCTCTATACTGATCTGCCGTACGGCTTTCATATTTTTGGTACAGGTGAAACAGTGGGCAAAAACGGCAATGGTCGTATACAGGCCGTTGTGCGGGGTATAGAGTATGCAGGAAAGGGCGTGGCCGTCGCGGTTGCTTATTGCAAATTCTTGCTGGTTCATCATTGGATATTTTAAGCGTTTAGGTCATTTAATTTTCTGATCCATCCGGGTCCGGCCGAAATCAAGGGTTGCGCTGCTTTTCCTTCTTTGCCTGATGGTCTATCGTACTAACCTGATCCCGCTATACTGCCAGCGCATATCGGGGTAAAAAAAATTGCGGTACGTTTTGCGGCTATGGCCCGGTGTCGTGGCGATGGAGGCGCCGCGCAGTACCATAGTGTTGATCATGAATTTCCCATTGTATTCCCCCAATGCACCGGGCACAGTATTGAAACCGGGATAAGGCAGGTAAGCGCTGTTGGTCCATTCCCACAGTTTGCCCCAGCGAAAGTGATCGCTGGCGATTTCCCATTCTGCTTCTGTCGGCAGACGCCTATTGCGATACGCGGCATAGGCATGTGCTTCGTACAGGCTGATGTGATTTACCGGGGCTTGGAGATTCAGCTTGTGCAGGCCATGCAGGTCGTACTCATACCATTCCCCTGCTACCAGGTGCCAGTAGAGCGGAGTGCGTAGCTGCTGCTTATTTTTCCAATGCCAGCCGTCGTCGTGCCACAGGTTGAAATTTTCATAGCCGCCATCGCTGATGAACTCAAGGTATTCACCGTTCGTGACCAGGCGGTCGGCGATCTCGAAATCGTTAAGGTAAACAGAGTGCCTGTTCTGCTCGTTATCGAAGCAGAAGCCCGCTCCTTTGTACCCAAGCTGGTAAAGGCCTGCAGCAACAGGGAGCCACTGTGTGCTCTGTTCTTCATCAGGCAGGATGTACCCGTCTCCGTAAACCGGGAAGCCGGGCTGGAGCCCCAGGATGTACTTGACGTCATACAAAAACAGCTCCTGGTGTTGCTCTTCGTGGTTCAGGCCGACATGAATGACGGATTGCGTTGCCACAGGTATATCCTGTTGCAGCAATACCTGCATGGCCAGGTCTATATACGCACGGTAGCGCATTACGGCTTCAAGCGGTGGCCGGGTCATGTTGCCGCGATGCGGGCGCAACACGCGTTCACCCAGGTTGTTGTAGTAACTGTTGAAGAGATAGGCGAAGTTCTCGTCATACACTTTGTATCCTTTGAGGAAAGGCAACAATACAAACTGTTCCCAAAACCAGGTGATGTGCGCCAGGTGCCATTTGGGTGGAGAAACAAAAACGGCGGGTTGCACGGAAAAGTCTTCTGTGAGTAAAGGGACCGCTAAAGCTTCGGAGCGCTGGCGTACTGTCTTATATCGTTGCAGCAAAGTCATCATCATGTTGTGTTTGAATGTTGTTTAGAATTCTGTTCAGAGTCGTGCTCCATTCCAGGGAGCGGTGCCGGCAAGCCGGAAATGGAAGCTGGCGCTCTTCATACAAAACGGCACCATCGCCTTCGGAGGGGGTGATCACCCGCCCATTCTAAACGGCTTTCCTCTCAGGCTGTTTGAATATAATAACCCGTGAGGCCGTGCTTTGTTGACTGTACGGTGCGCAGCATTTTTTGCTGCCCGTTTTCGAAAAAAGGAAAACTGCCTTCAATACTGAAATGCTCCGGCAGGTACCTGTTGCCATTTTCCTGGCAATACAGGCAATCTTCCTCCAGGCTAAAATCAACGGAGTATCCATGCGCCTGTACCTGTTCTATCAATGCTTCTTTTGTCATAGTACCGGTTTTAGCTTTGTACGCTTACCCCTTTCCAGAAGGCTACGTAGTTCCTGATCTCCGCAGCGGCGGGCATGGGATTTTTATAAAACCACGCTGCGTTTTCGTTTTGCTGTCCGTTTACAGAAACAGTATAGTAAGAGGCCAGGCCTTTCCAGGGGCATACGCTATGGTGACTTGTCTCGGTGAAATACTCTTTCCTGATGCTCTCTGCCGGGAAATAATGGTTGCCTTCCACCAGGATGGTGTTGTCGCTTTCGGCAATGACGGTACCGTTAAAAATTGCTTTCATCTGTTTGCTGTTTTTAATTGTTCGCTTTTAAAAAAACCATTTGGTTCATTCTCTTTTGCATGAGGGTTCAGAAGATCCTGCTGATGGTAAAAACCTGCCTGTTGTAGCGGCAGCTTTCTCCTGCTCTTTTGTCTTTCATGCATTGATAGACCGGCGAGGCTGTGGAGATGGAAATAAATTGTTCCCCCCCCGAACTCAAATGCCGATTCGGCCACGGCCACCACCATATAGCGCCCGTTTACCTGTATTACCGCTCCGGGCCTTACTTTTTCACTGGGCGAGACATCCAGGTTCTGTAATATTTTCAGGTGGTCGGTATGCACATGCAGGTGCCCGTGCGCCACATTGGAATCCGTAGCAGACTGGTAGTGATGCACGTAATCGTCTTCGTCCCGGGTCTCGTTGTAGTCGATCTGCGAATCGCTGATAAAGGCATTCAGGTTATTCTCGAAGGTTTTGATCTTTTCTGTTTCCCTTGCTACCAGGAAATCTTTTAACTTTTGCTTGTCCATCATTGTTTCATTTTAGGTCAATAAAAAAGTTTCGCCGCTTACAGGACCAGCTCGCCGCCATCGACCACCAGTGTAGTACCCGTCATGAAAGCAGCAAGATCACTTGCGGCAAAGAAGACTACACGCGCCACCTCGTCGGGCTGCCCGGCGCGGCCCATCGGTATTTGCTGGATAAATGCCTTAAGGGCTGCACTCCCATGCGGATCGACCATACCAGCTGCCACACCCGGTGTGGCGATCAGGGTGGGGGCAATAGCCAGTACGCGGATACCATGGGGAGCGAGGTCGCGGGCAAATGCTTTGGTAGCCCCCGTCATGGCGTGCTTGGCTGCTACATAGTGGGCCGAATTGGTAGCGGCGATCAGGCCGGATACGGAGACCATATTGATGATCACGCCCCCGGCAGGTTTGTTCTGCAGCATCATGCGGGCAGCATCCCGTGCCGCCAGGAATGCGCCGCGCTGGTCCAGGGCCATCAGGCGGTCGTAGTTTTCGTCGCTGATGTCCAGCGCAGCGATCTCCGGGAATATGCCTGCATTGTTTACCCATATCTGCAGACCCCCGAGTTCGTTGTACACCTGCTCCATTGCAGCCCGTACGCCGGCGGCATCGGTCATATCCACCCGAAAGGGCAGGCAGCGGACACCGAAGTCGGCAGCCATTTTTGCCGCTTCTTCCCGGGCGCTTTCCAGGTCAATATCGAAGAGTGCAAGCGTAGCGCCGCCTTCAGCCAGCCTGCGGGCACAGGCCAGGCCTATCCCTTTGGATGCGCCGGTAATGACGGCAACCCGCCCTTTAAGACTACACAATTCCGCCAGGCTGCGGCCATCGAGAAAGATATTTTGCATCGTTGTTTTTATTTAAGGGTAAGGAATCAGCAAAGAGAGCTCCGGGCATGCGCCCCATTCATAGCGGGTCTGATGCAAGCGCGGACTACCTGTATTATGGACCTGTACTGTTCCCTTGTACAAAATGCTTTGCATGATCGATTGGTTCTTTTTATTTTTATCTCTACGCTGGCCTCCGGGAGCAGGAAGGTTTTATGAATCATGCTTATTAAAATTCAAAGCCTACATGAATACCGGCGTATACCTCTGTTTCCTTTGAAATCACGGATCCGATCACCGGCCCGTAACTGAACCATACCGAGGGCCTGATATTGAACTCCAGCTCGCTATACAGACCCCACAGCCCTTCTTCCCCACCTTTTTTAGGGATGGTATAATTCAGTCCCAGGTTCACTTTCCAGCGGGCAGTGGCGTTCCAAGAACCGATCAGCGCGATGTCGTCGTTGATGTCTTCGGAATTGATGTACTTGCGCGTGTAGGAAAGACCGCCACCCCACTGATGGGTAAACCAGTAGGTCAGGTGCAATTCCGTCTTCAACAGGCCTTCCTGTTCAGCGGCGGCATAGCTGTAAATGAAGGAGGGACTGATTTCCCACACGCCGTTTTCATGTCTTCCTTTGGTATGCCCGCGGCCGGCCTCTACCTGGGCAAACGCTTGCTGTGCCAGGAAGCAGGTGTTTAATAAAACGATTAATATTCCTTTCATCACTTGAGCCTCTTGTGACCATTATGGTATGTTTTGACCCTTACCTGCTCCCTGGATTCCCTTGGGGCGCAGCCCTTTTCGTCTACTGCTGTTTTCCGGGTTGCCCTTTCCAAATCCCCTGGCATCGCGCAAGGGCATATACAATTCGGTAAATGGTCCGAAGCCCGCTTTCGCGGCCCTATGGCAACTGATGCAGGCAGCACCCAGTGCCGCTGAAGTTTCAGCCAGTACGCCTTGTGCTTCATCGGTAAATTTGAAGTACTCCCAGCCGCCGGGCGCATGGGGAAAGTGTGCCGTGTCTTTGATGGTGGCCGAAAGGGAATAGGCCTCGCCCTGCCAGTAACCCTTACCAATCGGGGCGATTGTATCACCTTTCCGGATCAGTTCTTTTACCAGGATGGTCCCTTCCCGGTAGTAGCCGTTTTCTTTCCAGAACCGGTAACTCTCCGGGTCTATGTAGATATTCTGAAAGTCGGGAAAGAGCACTGTGCTGTCGTGCGACAAAGGCGTAGTACCGGTCCCTGCAAACACCCAGCTACGGTAGTCCGTAGGCCGTATCAGTGCGCCCTGCTTATTAAAAGCATAACAAGCATGCTCTGTTCCGGTGTCGCCGTTACAGGCGGCCAGGAGCAGAACAACAAGCGGCAATAGTATACTACGATTCATATCTTGTGGCATTGAGGTGTTGGTAAAGCAGGGAGCCGGGGAACACTGCCTTATGCTCTTTCGGTGTACTTTTCAATAATATCCTTCCTGGCCGGCGTCCATACCGTTATCATAGAGCCGGCAGGGGAAAGGCATTCCATGTCATGTACCGCTCCGGCAGGAATACTGACCACCTGCCCGGGAAACACTTTTTGCTGTTCCATTCCGTTCGTAGCGTTAAACTCGCCCGCCAGCACGATGTTCACTTCATGATGAGGATGATGATGGTCCAGGTTGTCAAACCCTTTTCCGTTGAACCAGAACTGGGCGGTTGTCATCTCTTCGTTGTAGGACAGCACCTGTATGGTGACACTGTCGTTCAGTTTGTATTGTTTGAATGGCTGCTCCATGATCGTTTGTTTTAAATAGATTCAGGCAATCGGTAATCGGGGTATCCTGTTTTGTTATCTGTGATCAGGCCAGCTCTCCTCAATCGCTTTATCGTACAGCTCCGGGCCATCCCCGCCGCTTTTGCGATGCTGCTGCAGCAAGGCATACTGCAAGGGGCTCAGATACGATTCGGCATTCTGCGCATACGGGATGGCATAATTCAGCCGGCTGCGCTGGCTGATACCCAGGGGCAACAACCTGAATACCGAACCTTTCAGATAGTATTGCGGGTTCACATCTTTACGATAAGCGCCCGGCTTTTCTACCCGCTTAAAATGCTCCCTGCCAGCGAAGTGGCTCAGCTCCTGTAAAGACACGGCAAGCGGGTCAAAAGTGACTTTCACCACTTCCTTCCCTGCTATCCAGCCGGCCTCTGTCGCCAGTACAGCGGGATGTTGAATCATGCTGGTTTCGCCGGACCAGAAACAAGGTGTTTCGTAATAAGCAGTATGGCTTTTGCCATATTTGATCTTAAACTCTGCAGCAAGCAAGGCAACATACTCCGGCAGTTTTCTTCCGGACACCTTAAGAGCCTGTGTCATCCTGTCCAGCAGTAAAAAAGGCTCCCAGGGATTGGGCAGGCGGGGCACGGTATCCGCGCCCCATCCATCCACAAAGTGTACGACAGGATTATTCCAGGGTGCTTCGTGATACAGGCTCAGGATGCGCTCCTCTTCCCCTTTTGCATTATTGTATATAGCCAGGGGGATAAACTCGTTTTCAATCGCTTCTGCCAGCAGCGGGTAACTCAGCAGTTCTTCCCCGAAACCAACACAAGTGGCACAGCCGGGCACCTCCTGGAACAACAAAAAAACAGGTTTGCCTTCCCGCTGCGCGGCATCGAGTGCGGCCTGGTGACTCCTGTACCAGGAAATTTTACCCAGCTCTTTGGGTTGATTGTTTCTGTTGGTTTGCATCGGTATCTCCTGTTGTGAAGTCCTGCAGTAAATTTCACCATCCTTATGCCGGCATTTTTCCTAAACGGCTGCCTCATTCAAAAAAGTCCCGAACCGCTCGAAATGGCAGGTATAGCCGCCGCGGTTCCTGAGCAGGTAGTCCTGGTGGTAGGCTTCCGCCGGCCAGAACCTGCTGTACGGCTCCAGAGTGGTCACTACCTTTCCGCCCCACCTGCCCGACTTATCCACGATGTCTATGATCTCTTTTGCTGTTTGCTTTTCTGCTTCATTCTGAAAAAAGATGGCTGAGCGGTAGCTCGACCCCCGGTCATTACCCTGCCGGTCCGGCGTTGAGGGATCGTGGATGCGGAAGAAGTAATCCAGTATTTCCCTGAAACCGGTCTGATCCGGATCGTAGGTGATTTCGATGGCCTCGGCATGCCCGGGATGATCCTGATAGGTAGGGTTTTCGTTCTGGCCACCGATGTACCCCACTTCCGTATCCACAATACCTTTCCTGTTGCGGAACAGGTCTTCCATGCCCCAGAAGCAGCCTCCGGCTATATAGGCTTTTTGGTTCTTGTTTTCCATTTTTCGATTTGTTGGTTTTTTGGTTTGATGAATAGGTCGTCCCCAGGTTTTGTTGCAACGGTTTGCGTTTACTTCAGTTTTGCTCCCAGGTATCGTATGACCTGTTCTGCTTCGATATGGAAGTTGGCAAACTCGATCATGTCTTCCTGGTTGATGAAAATAAACCAGGGGGTCCCGCCCGTATGGTAATCCTGCATAATGGTGGAGCGGCCTTTGCCCGGATCATGCCCGAATGGGATTTTCAGGCCGTATTTCTTTTGCGTTTCCGCGATCCGCTCATAGGTGTTGGCCTGCGCGCCTTCAAAAACTGTTTGTACCGCAAACAATGCGACCTTATTGTTTCCTTCAAACGCATCGGCCAGCTTTTTCAACGAAGGCAGGCCTGCACTGTGGCAGCCCGGGCACCAATGCTGAAAGCAATAAATGATCTTGTATTTCCCTTTGTAATCGGCCAGCTTCACAGGCGGCATTACCTTTCCGTTGGCGTCGATCCATTGCTCCACCCGGAGTTCCGGGGCTTTTGCTGTTTGTTGCTGTTGTGTGTGTTCCATAATTCCTGATCTTTTTAAGGTTTGTAACAGGATGCGGTGTCGGTGTAAGCAAGCAGCCGCCTATCCCCGTAAGAGGTAGATGGACTCGGAGTTGATGCAATACCTTAGTCCTCCCGGCGCGGGACCATCGGCGAATACATGCCCCAAATGAGCGTCGCAGGTATTGCACATTGCTTCTACCCGGAGCATTCCGTGTGAACTGTCTTTCTCGTACTTGATGGCGTTTTCCCTGACGGGTTGGGTAAAACTCGGCCAACCGGTGCCGGAATTGAATTTAATGGTAGAATCGAACAAGGGTGTTTCGCAGCAAATGCAATTGTATTTCCCGGCGTCATGAACATGGCACAAGGCTCCCGATCCGGCCGGCTCGGTGCCCTTCAGGCGTGTGATCCGGAATTGTTCCGGCGTGAGTATGGCTTTCCATTCTTCTGCTGTCTTTTCTACCCTTCTGTCGGGTAAGGGGTTGCCGTTGTTGGCAAAGTTTAAAACATCGTTCCAGTTCATTTTCTGTTTATCTTTGGTTAGTACAAAGATGCGACCGGAAGGCCCGGGATTGTTAGTGTAAAATTCATCTGTATTTGTACATTTTTCCTTTTAAGACCCTTTCCTGAACTTCATCGGGGATTGACCTGCCTTTCCTTTGAAGAAATTGCTAAAGGCCTGGATGTCATTGAAGGAAAGCTCTTCTGCAATGCGGCTTACCGGTTCATCCGTATAGAGCAGTAAACGCTTCGCTTCGCTGAAACGCCTGTCGTTGATCAGCTGCAGGGGCGATTTGTCGATGCACTTTTTAAAGACATTGGCAATGGTCTTGGGCGATCGGTACAGCAGGCCTGCATAGTCTTTTACGGTAGTGAGTGTTTTGTAATGCTGCTCTACCAGGAAGTTGAACTCCCTGATCAGTGTGACGTTGTTGTCTTCCGCTTCAATATCAAAATTTTCTTTCCGGTAGATGCGGATACAGGATAAAAGAAAACGACGGAGATTGGTCCGGAGCATATCCAGCTGGTAGCGGTCCCTGAACCCCATCTCCATCTCGAAGGTTTGCCAGATGTAACTGAAATTTTTGAGTTCGTTTTTGGGTATGGTAATTTTTGGTGTACGCATATTCCCGTAAAACAACAATCCCTTACAACCGATATCCTGGTCATCTTCTACCGCGCAGTAAAAGTCCCTGTTGAAACGGATATTCCACAGCTTGGAAAAAGTATAGCCTGTAATGCCATGATTGCTGGTCAAAAACAAGACACAATTCTTTGGGAGTGGTATTTGTTGTTTATCAATGTTAAAGACGGCAGTTTTGCCTATGTTCCACACGATGGAGTATCCGGACTTAAGCTCACCGGCAAACTGGGTACTGTTGTGATCTGAAAACGTTTCTATCCGGAAGACTTCATTGTGTGGACCATTGAATAACATATTGCTGCAGTTTTCATCGTTATCGTTTAGATGCATACGCTGGGTTATGGGGCCGGAGCTATAGTTGTAGCGAATACAGGTATAAAAATAGTTAATTTTATTAAGATATTACGATTTTATTCTTACAATGTAGTGCATACAGTAAGGGATCAATAAATTGCATGATGGACCTGATGCAGATACTGGATGATGTGCTCCTGATACCGGAATCATCAAAACAATTGCTGGCAAGTCATTTCGAAATGCTGCAGGGCAGTAAGGGACAGGTATTGTTCCGGACCCAAACAATAGGGCGCAGCCTGTACTTCCTGTCCCAAGGTCTGGCCCGTGCGTATACGCTCCTGGACGGGCTTGAAGTCACGTTTTGGTTTGGCTGGGAAGGTTCGCCCCTGCTGTCGATGAAAGGGTATGTGGCAAAGGAGTACAGCTATGAAGACCTGGAGCTATTGGAAGATTCGGTACTGTTCAGGATCCATGCCGATGTGCTGCAGGGCTTGTTTGCGTCGGATATCCATATCGCCAACTGGGGAAGGGTCTTTGCAGAAAAAGAACTGGCCAAAGCAGAGGAGCGGCTTATTTCAAGGCAGGTAAAAACCGCAGAGGTCCGCTACCGGGAGCTGATTGCCACCTACCCCGATATCCTGCTCCGGGCGCCTTTACGCCATATTGCCTCCTATCTTGGCGTAACACCGGTTACGCTGAGCCGGATCCGGGCCAATATTTCCTGAACCTGCGATTTCTTATCATTTGTAAAGCGCCATTCCGGCCGGCAGTATGATCTTTGCAGCACAACAGATAAAAAATGAACTGGTTAATTTTAATTGTAGCGGGCTTATTCGAAGTCGTCTTTGCATCCTGCCTGTCTATGGCAAAAGTTTCAAGCGGGAAAGTCCAGCTGCTCTGGTATGCGGGCTTCCTGGTGGCTTTGACCGTAAGTATGTTGTTGCTCATTAAGGCCACGCAGACCTTACCCATTGGTACAGCTTATGCCGTATGGACGGGGATCGGGGCGGTAGGCACCGTGCTGCTGGGCATCTTTGTGTTTAAAGAACCGGTGAGCTTTCTGCGCATCTTGTTCCTGGTCACGCTGATCGGATCTATTGTAGGCTTGAAGGCTGTTTCCAGCCATTAAAGCCCTGAAGGCCGGTATCCCCGAGCCGGTAAGAATCCCTTCCGTTCATAAGCTCCTGCCTCATGATTGCGGATCTACTTTTTGTAGCCCAGCACGATCGTGGCGGCCACCGCAAAGCGTTCAAATTCATCTAGCGTGCTCCTCACGACATTGATGTCAGGCTCATAGCGCATCAGCATCCTGAGCAGGTCGGCTTTTGTCAGTTCCTGTTCATGCATCGCCAGCAGCAGTTCGACGAAGGGATAAGAGAGTTCATTGAACCCGACCTGCTTCGTTTCGAAATTCCTGTGCAGGGACACGAAGTATTGTCCTTTGTCGGCTGCTGAAATCTGCTTTATGCTTTTAGTATGCAGGGGGTAATGCAGGACCAGTATCCTTATTTCAGGATTCGGTACGTAGATGTCATTTTCGTCCCGGTACGCGGTCCTGAATTCCGGCACGGGCAGGTCTTCCATCATAAAAACCTCTGTCTCCAGCCATTCATACTGCAGCAGCTCGCGCAGCATCAGGCAGTCTTCACCGAAGGGAAACTCCTGCTGCCGGTAAAACTCCAGGAACTCCCCGGGCAGGCGCCAGACCTGCGGGGTCTGGCATTTGTGGTGTTCAAAAAAATAAACAACGGCAGTCTGCCATTTCTTTTTGCCGGCCAGTTTCCTGCTGAGCGGAAATGCGGCCTTCAGCATATCCTTTACTACGTTGAAGACCAGCCTGCGGTACTGAAAGGTATGCTCCTGTATGCTGGTGACCGGCTCCCGGATCCCGGTCCTGCAGAAAAGCCCCAGGCTGCTTTGCAGTGCAAAAGTGTCAGATACGGCTTGCTGCATGGGCTTTGTGTTTTAAGCTGCTGTTTTTGATGGCCCTGATCTGGTCCATTTCCTGCTGCAATTGGGCTAAACCCGGAATATTAAAATCACGCTCCAGCAGTACGGGTACATCCCGCCCCAGCAGCGCTGTGGTGTACCGGAACAGTTGAAACACCGGGTCGATGATGTCTGCTCCATGGGTGTCGATGATCAGGTGTTCACTGACTTGCAGATGCCCGGCCATATGGATGTATTGTACCTTATCCAGGGGCATCTGGGCGAGGAAGGCGCAGGCATCGTACCCGTGGTTGAACGCATTGACATATACGTTGTTGACGTCCAGCAGCAGGGAACAATCCGTTCTGCGTACAATCTCATTGATAAAATCCTGTTCCGTCATTTCCGCCTTTAAAACGGTGTAGTAGCTTCCATTCTCCAGGATCAGCCTCCTGCCCAGTATATCCTGTACCCGCTGTATGTTTTCCGATACCCTTACTATCGCCTCCGTGGTAAAGGGGATGGGCAGCAGGTCGTACAGGTGCGCGTTGTCTACTTTGGAGAAGGTAAGATGCTCTGAATACAGGACGGCGCGGGTTTCGTCCAGGAATGTTTTTATTTGCCTCACAAAAT
>JAEUVW010000004.1 GCA_016786525.1 Chitinophagaceae bacterium | reverse complement strand
ACCAATATTGATATCGGCTACCTGCAGCGCAAATACATTACCATCGGCCAAAGGAATATCCGGCCCCCAGGGAATCACCGCACTGGTCATCAGCGCCGTGACCATAAACAGGAAGGGTGCCAGCAGGAACAGGAATTTGGTAGAGTTGGTCGGGATGATCTCTTCTTTCATAAAGAGCTTCAGGCCATCCGCCAGGGGTTGCAACAAACCAAAGGGTCCCGCACGGTTAGGACCGTAGCGGTCCTGCATGACGGCAGCGACCTTGCGCTCACCCCAGGTAGCGTAGGCTGCTACCCCAAAGGAGGTGAGGATGATGGCGAGGATGAGCCCCGCTTTACTCAGTATAAAAAACCAATCTATTGCTAATAAGATCATGGTATGCAAAAAATAATTCGTTCGTAATGTGTACTCTTTTCCTGCAGGCAGGCACGCTTATTTAAAATCTTCCGAATGCGCCGGGCCTTCGATCTGGCTCAGGTGCCGCTCGGGTTTGTTCACCTCGCTCACATCGTAGATGTCCATTTTCATCACCGGTTGTTTGCCGATCACCTCTGCCAGCAGTTCTACCTGCGGCTCATGCACGTTCTTATTATAATGGCCTTGTGAGATCACGCTGTGCCTGCTGATATTGCTTGGCCCTTCGATCACCCAGTCGCTTGTTTTCTTCTTTTCAAAGCGGCACTCGTTGCAGATCCAGCCGGGTTTACCATTGCTGGCAATCGCTACTTCACCCCACTCGTCTTTGCGTGCCGTCACACGGAATACCTCATCTCCGCGCATCCACAGGCGTACTTCGCCGCAGCAATTGGGGTTGGTACAATTGCGGTGCGCATCTACGGGCTTGGTAAACCATACCCTTTGCTTGAAGCGGAAAGTCTTATCGGTGAGGGCACCTACCGGGCATACGTCGATCACGTTGCCGATAAAGTCGTGCTCCAGTGATTTGCTGATGCAGGTGCTGATGCGGGCGTGTTCGCCACGGTCCAGGATACCATGTTCGCGGTAGTCGGTCAATTGCTCCGCAGTAAACACACAACGGAAGCACATAATGCAGCGGTTCATGTGCAATTGGATGTACGGCCCGATATCTTCCGGCTCGAAGGTGCGGCGCTCAAATTCGGTACGCGTACCTTCTTTACCGTGTTCGTAACCCAGATCCTGCAAGTGGCATTCGCCTGCCTGGTCGCAGACGGGGCAATCCAACGGGTGGTTCAGCAACAGGAATTCGGTAACACCTTTACGGGCATCCACCACTTTTTCGCTGGTGATGCTTTTTACTTCCATGCCGTCCATCACACCGGTGCGGCAGCTCGCTACGAGCTTGGGCATCGGCCGCGGATCTTTTTCTGAACCTTTGCTCACCTCTACCAGGCAGGTACGGCACTTACCGCCGCTGCCTTTCAGGTGGCTGTAGTAACACATCGTCGGGGGCGCCACTGCACCGCCGATCTTACGTGCCGCTTCCAGTATAGAAGTACCCGCAGGTACCTCTATGGTTATATTGTCTATCGTTACTTTAATGTTGTCACTCATTGTTATTGCTATGCTCACGCCAAGACGCTAAGTTTCTGCCAAGGCGCAAATTTTATAGGTTATTTACAATCCGATGAATTCCATCTTTTATCAGCGGCACTTTAAAATTTATCAGTAACCCAAGTCTCATTCCCGATATTTTCAAATAAGTAATCACTTGTTTGTAATGTACTTCCGCAAGCATTTCTATCGACTTCAATTCAAGTATTACTTTGTTTTCAATGATAATGTCTGCACGAAACCCGATTCCCATATCATTTCCGTCATGCCATACCTTTATTCCGCATTGTCTTTGAAATGGAATATTCAGCTTCCTTAATTCATAGCACACCATTTCCTCATATACCGTTTCAAAAAGACCCGGACCATATTTTTTGTGCAGTCTGTAGCAAATGTCAACCGCAATCTTTGCAATTTCATTTTCATTCATTCTTCACTTGTCTAAAATCCTTATAGCCTCTCTGCGAAAACTTAGCGCCTTTGCGTGAAGACGTTAAGCCACCACCTCCAGCGGATCAGCATAATGCGCCAATCCGTAATTCCTTGCCTGGCTTTCTTCGGGGTGCGTAATATGCCATTCAAATTCATCCCTGAAATGCCTGATGGCTGCTGCTACGGGCCAGGCCGCGGCATCACCCAGTGGACAAATCGTATTGCCTTCTATTCTTCTTTGTATATCCCAGAGCAGGTCGATGTCTGCCATCGTGCCCTGTCCGTATTCTATCTTCTTCAGGATGCGGTACATCCAGCCTGTTCCTTCGCGGCAGGGGCTGCACTGTCCGCAGCTCTCGTGCTTATAGAAACGCGCGAGGCTCATCGTATGACGCACCACGCACTGGTCTTCGTCCAGCACGATAAAGCCGCCCGATCCCAGCATAGACCCCGTCTGGAATCCGCCGTCGGAAAGGCTTTCGTAGTTCATATACCGCGTTTCGCCTTTTGCTGTTTTCAGCAAGAGGTTCGCCGGAAGTATCGGTACGGAAGATCCGCCCGGGATACAGGCTTTCAGTTTTTTACCGTTCGCGATACCCTGGCACCATTCGTCGCCGAAGATGAACTCTTCTACGGACAGGTCAAAGGGTATTTCGTACACACCCGGCCTTTTCAGGTTGCCGCAGGCGGACATCAGTTTGGTACCGGTAGAGCGGCCCACGCCGATCTTGCCGTATTCTTCACCGCCCATATTGATGATGGGCACGACAGCTGCAATAGTTTCTACGTTATTTACTACGGTAGGGCGCATCCATACCCCCTGTATCGCCGGGAAGGGAGGTTTGATGCGCGGGTTGCCGCGTTTGCCTTCCAGGCTTTCGATCAGCGCCGTTTCTTCACCGCAGATATACGCACCCGCGCCGCGGTGTACATATATTTCACAATCAAAACCGGAACCCTGGATATTTTTACCCAGCCAACCATTGGCTTTGGCTTCTGCGATCGCCTGTTCCAGGATGTCCGGTATCCAGGCGTATTCACCGCGGATATACACATAAGAGGCGTTACTGCCCAATGCGAAGGAGGACACGATCATCCCTTCGATAAAGAGATGCGGTAAAAACTCCATCAGGTAACGATCTTTAAAGGTACCCGGCTCCGACTCATCGGCGTTCACCACCAGGTGGCGGGGCACACCTTCAGGCTTCGCCAGGAAGCTCCATTTCATGCCTGTCGGGAAACCGGCGCCACCACGACCGCGCAGGCCGCTTTTCTTCACCTCTTCTACCAGCTCGTCCGGTGTCATTTTCAGCGCTTTCTCCACAGCACGGTAGCCCCCGTTTTTGCGGTAGGCTTCGTAGTAGCGAATGCCTTCGATATGCGCGTTTTCTAATAATAGTTTCATACCCAATATCTGTTCAAAAGACTGTGTCTTTTATTGTTCACTTTTATATTCTTCTATCCGCACACTCTGCCTGCTCATCAATTTCCATTTTCCTTTTTTCCATTGCCACAGCTGGGTTGCCTCCAGCTTAAAGTGCAGCAATTGTTTGGACAGCAGCACATCATACTCAGCCTTGCTCTTCACCAGACCTTTTTCCTCATTCACGGTAAACTGCTCCTGCCAGGGCCTGATGGCCACGTAGGAAAGCTTCCCGTTAAATAAGTTTTCGATCAGCTCTTTCTTCCGTTCTATCCAACCGTTGGAATGGGCATAACTGACCCTGTTGTCCAATAGCCGCTTCAGCGCCCGCTCGTCCCTATGCGTCAATGCCTCATTCAGCCGATGCGCAGCCTGCTTCAGTCCCAGCGTATCCCTTCCCTGTGCTGCTGCCTGCTGTACCAGCAGGAAGAACAACACGATCAGTAAAGAACTTCTCATCTGCACCCCTTAGTCTTTATTGAAGCGTACCATCAGGTAATCTTCAAGCGGTGTACAGAAAAAATCCAGCCATCCGGCTTTCTGACTTTTTACTTCTTCTTCATCGGGCAGGCCCTTGTGCTCCAGCACAAATGCGGTCTGCTCCCCATCCTGCTTCAGTGTGTACTGCACCAGCGAGGCTGCTGTGCCTTCCGGCCAGTCGCTGCAGGTACAGGTATAGCTCAATCCTTTGTCCGATATGTTCTGTACCACTCCGCTCATCCAGCCATCGAACAAACTAACCTTTCCCCCCTCCTTTGCTTCAAACACCGCCGCTTCTCCGCTCCATATTTCAATCTGTTCCTGATCTGTCAATAGCGGCATCAGCTGCTTCGGTGTAGCAGGCAAAAGCATTTCTATTTTCAGATCGTGTGCCATTTTCGTTTAACAGAATACTGTTTTCTTTTTCTTTCCTGCCTTACCTGCCAGCGCTACCTTTTCTATGTAGGCCAAAGCATCGGGTACTTTGCACGCCGTGCCACCCATATCCACACTCACTTTACCGACGGCAAGAGCTGTTTTCTTCGCTTCGGCTGCCAGGGGCAAAAAATAGGCTCCTACGGCAATCACAAAGCCGTTCATCGAACTGCGGACCCTGTTGGGCTGCTGGTGAATAGTCTTACTGACTTTCTGCAACAGGCTTTTGATCTCCTTTTTGTCTAATTCCTCATCGCTTTTCAAAGCCAGCAAATTGCTGTAGGTACTCCAGCCTGCACTGGCAATCAGCTCCCTGTCCGAGCCGATCCACTCCATCGCCAGCTCCTGTCCGAAGCGGCTTTCTGCTGCCGTCCAGGCCACGGTGTACTCGCTGATCATATGCCAGGGAGCTTGCTCCGCCCACTGCTGCAGTTCCGCTTTGCTCATCTTTGCCGGTTCTGAGATCAGGCCGGCGAAGTACATCACGTCTGTATTTCCTGTATTGTAAAGAGCTAATGCCAACTCGTGGTTGTGCTTTATCTTCTTTTGTATGCCCTTCATGTCGCCGATCTTCACACCCCAAAACTCACCTGTAGCACCATGGTTCTTCCATGTCTTGCGGGTTTGTTCGGTGCCGAGCTTTTCCAGCTCTGTCATTACTTCATTGAAGGTCATGTCCATTTATTTAATTCACTGCCGCAGCGCGGAGCTCTTCCAGCAGTGTGTCTACTTTCTCTATCGTCAGGTGTTCTTTGAAGTGCTTGCCCAATTGCATCATCGGTGCATAGCCACAGGCACCCAGGCACTCTGCAGGCTTCAGGGTAAACAGTCCGTCTGCTGTCGTCTCCCCCTCTTTGATCCCCAGTTTGTTTTTGATGTGACTGATGATCTTGTCGCTGCCGCAGAGCATGCAGGGACCGGTCTGGCACACTTCCAGCACATACTTCCCTACCGGGTTCATATTGAACATCGTGTAGAACGTGGCTACCTCGTACACTTCAATCGGCTTGATGCTCAGTATGCCGGCCACATAGTCCATGACGGGTACGTCCAGCCAGCCGCCAAACTCTTCCTGCGCCAGGTGCAGTATCGGTATCAATGCACTCTTCTGCTTCCCTTCGGGGTAGCGTGCGATGATCTCCTGCACTTTGGCCATTTTATCTTGTGAAAATTGTATCATATTTAAGCAGGAGTTTATCCTTTCTTATTGTATTGTTGTTTACGCATCCAGTTCTCCGGCAATCACATTCAGGCTACTCAGGGCGATTACCGCATCACTGAGCAGTCCGTCTTTGATCATTTCGGGGTAAGCCTGGTAATAAATAAAACAAGGCCTGCGGAAATGCAGCCTGAAAGGCGCCCTTCCCCCGTCGCTGATCAGGTAAAAGCCCAGTTCACCGTTTCCGCCTTCTACCGCATGGTACACTTCACCGGCTTTGATATCGATCTCGCCCATCACTATTTTAAAGTGGTAGATCAGGGCTTCCATTTTGGTATATACTTCTTTTTTCTCCGGCAGGTAATAGGCCGGTACATCGGCATGGTATATGGACGGGTCCAGGTCTTTCAGTTTGCCGAGTGCCTGCTTGATGATGCTGATGCTCTGCCACATTTCGGCATTGCGCACCATAAAGCGGTCGTACACATCGCCGTTACTACCAACCGGGATATCGAATTCGAAATCTTCGTAGGAGCTGTACGGTGTGTGTACGCGTACATCATAGTCCACACCCGTAGCGCGCAGGTTGGGGCCGGTAAAGCCGTAGTTCAGTGCACGTTCGGCGCTGATGGGGCCAGCCCCGATACAGCGGTCCATAAAGATACGGTTGCGGTTCAGCAGGGTCTCAAACTCGTTCAGCGCTTTGGGGAGTACTTCCATCAGCTTGTCGAGCTTGCTCCAGGTCTCCTCGTTGAAGTTGCGCTCAAACCCGCCGATACGGCCGATGTTGGTCGTCAGGCGGGCGCCGCAGATGGATTCATATATTTCATAGATCCGCTCGCGGATCTGGAACACATACGTAAAAGGGGTCAGCGCACCGGTATCCACACCGATTACGGAATTACACACCAGGTGGTCTGCAATCCGCGCCAGTTCCATCAGGATCACGCGCAGGTAGTCTACGCGCTTGGGCATTTCAAGGCCCAACAGTTTTTCTACGGTCAGCTGCCAGCCGATATTGTT
>JAEUVW010000416.1 GCA_016786525.1 Chitinophagaceae bacterium | reverse complement strand
CTTTCTTCTTCTTGTCTACACCCTGGTTGATGTCTGCAGACTGTTCGTGGATGGCAGAAAACACGCCGCAGGAATTGGCTTCGAACATGTACTCGCTCTTGGTGTACCCTATTTTGGCGATCACATCGCGCGCGATCTGCTGTACATCAATATAGGTTTTGGACTTCACCTCGCCCGCCAGTACAACCTGTCCGGTTGTCACCAGTGTTTCACAGGCAATTTTGGACTCGGCGTCCCAGGCAAGAAAATTATCGACTAAGGCATCGGATATCTGGTCTGCGACTTTATCCGGATGTCCTTCGGAAACAGACTCAGAAGTAAACAGGTAAGGCATGAATAAGAAATTATTTTTGTTAGATTATTTTTTTGAATGAGGCAAATTTAAGTGATCGGTGTTTAAAAAATGCAGCTAAAAAGAAAACAGGCTTTTTGCGGATAAAAGCCTGTTCCCGGGATATATACTGTCCGATATACTTACTCTACAGTGACTGATTTTGCCAGGTTGCGCGGCTGGTCTACATTACAACCCCTCATGATAGCGATATGATAGGCCAGCAATTGCAGGGGCACAATGGTGATCAGCGGAGAGATCACCTCGTCTACTTCAGGCACTTCGATCACATGATCCGCCATAGATTTGATCTGCGTATCGCCTTTGTTGACGATGGCAATTACTTTTCCTTTGCGCGCTTTGACTTCCTGAATATTGGAAACGATCTTCTCGTAAGCACTCATGTTCGTAGCCAGGAAAACAACCGGCATCTCTTCGTCGATCAGCGCAATGGGGCCATGCTTCATTTCTGCAGCAGGGTAACCTTCCGCATGGATGTAGGATATTTCCTTCAGCTTCAGGGCGCCTTCCATAGCCACAGGATAGTTGTAGCCGCGGCCCAGGTACAGGAAGTTGTTGGCATCTTTGTACACTGCGGCGATTTTTTTGATTTCCGCATCAAGGGCCAGTACTTCTTTGATCTTTTCCGGTACGCCTTCCAGTTCGTAGAGGATCTGGCGCAGCTTCGACTGCGGTATGGTGCCTTTGGACTGGGCGATCTGCAGGGCGATCAGGATCAATACGGATACCTGTGTAGAAAAGGCTTTGGTAGAGGCCACGCCGATCTCTGGTCCGGCATGGGTATAGGAGCCGGCATGGGTAGCCCGCGCGATGGACGAGCCGATGACGTTGCAGATACCATACACCAGGGCCAGCCTTTCTTTGGCCAGTTCTATCGCAGCCAGGGTATCGGCGGTTTCACCGGACTGGGAAATCGCAATGATGAAATCGGATTCTTTAACGACCGGGTTGCGGTAGCGGAACTCTGATGCATACTCCACTTCTACCGGCACACGGGTCAGGTCTTCGATAATATACTCACCGAGCAGGCCGCTGTGCCAGGAGGTACCGCAGGCGGTAATCAGGAAGCGGTCGGCCTTATTGATGCGGTTGTTGTATTCGGTGATCCCACCCATTTTGATCCAGCCCCCGGCGGCATTCATACGGCCGCGGAAAGAGTCTTCAATGGCTTTGGGCTGCTCGTAGATTTCCTTGAGCATATAATGTTCGAAATCTCCTTTCTCAATCGCTTCCAGGTTCATCTCCAGGGTCTGGATGGCATGAGACTTCTCTACGTTGCCCAGGTTCTTGATCATATAGCTGCCGGAGCGGTCTACGACTACATACTCTTCATCGTCCAGGTAGATCACATTCTTGGTATACTCAATGATGGGGGAAGCGTCGGAAGCAACAAAAAATTCCTGCTCGCCGATACCCAGTACCAGGGGGCTTCCTTTGCGCGCTGCGACCAGCCGGTCCGGGTTGGTGCGGTCAATGACAACGATGGCGTAAGCGCCGATCACTTCATTCAGCGCGATCCGTACTGCTTCATCCAATGCTACATTTTCCTGTCGCTGTACTTCTTCGATCAGGTTTACCAGTACTTCGGTATCGGTATCGGAATGGAAGACGTATCCTCTTTTCTGCAGTTCCTCTTTTATCGGTGCATAGTTTTCAATGATCCCATTGTGGATGACGGCCAGGTTGCCGGAATTGGACAAGTGGGGATGCGCATTGGTATCGTTGGGTACGCCGTGTGTCGCCCAGCGCGTATGGCCCATGCCCAAGGTAGCGCCGACGTTTTTGTCGACAGCATACTCTTCCAGTACAGAGACCTTACCCTGTTTTTTATACACATTGAGCGCTCCGTTCAGCAATGCGACACCGGCACTGTCATAGCCCCGGTATTCCAGTCTTTTCAGCCCTTTGATCA
>JAEUVW010000393.1 GCA_016786525.1 Chitinophagaceae bacterium | reverse complement strand
GGGGTGTTGTCCTTTTCATGATAGGGTATAGCCGACGGCGCTACGGTCTCCCAGCTCTGCGGCCCTTCCTTGATCTGCCGCCCGCCGTTCCAGGCTGTTTCGGCACTGGCCTTCCGCCCGGCGTGTGCCAGCTGTATGCCGGCTATTGCGCCCTGTGCATGAATAAACTCCGTGATTTCCTTCAGCTTTCCGATGTGTTCATCTTTCCACAGTCCCATGTCGGCATAGCTGATGCGGCCTTCGGGCAATACCGCTGTAGCTTCCTGTATGATGAGCCCGGCCCCACCTACGGCACGGGTGCCCAGGTGCACCAGGTGCCAGTTGTTGGCAAATCCGTCTTCGCTGCTGTACTGGCACATCGGGGATACAACGATCCTGTTGCGGAGCGTGATGCTTTTGATCGTATAGGGAGAAAAAAGTAAAGACATAATTTACAATTGGGCAATTTTAATGACTTCCTGCGCAGCAACGGATGAGGCCGGTTTCGATCCCAGTGCCTGCCAGAGGGCGGCGTAGTCTTGTTTCATATGGTCCAGTACCGGTCCGTCGCTCAGCAATTCCTGCAGGGCGCTGACCAGGTTTTTCGTATTCAGCTCGTCCTGTATCAGTTCCCGTACCACGGGCTTGTCCATGATCAGGTTCACAAGCGAGATGTATTGAATGGTGACCAGTTTTTTGGCCAGCCAGAACGATACGGCGTTTCCTTTGTAGCAAACGACCTGCGGCAAGCCGAACAATGCGGTCTCCAGGGTAGCGGTGCCGCTGGTGATCAGGCCGGCTTTTGCCTGTTTCAGCAGGTTATAGGTCTGATCTTTGGCCAGCAGTACATCCTTGTCTCCGATGATGTCGCGGTACAGCGCATCCGGCAAAGAAGGCGCCTGGGCAATGATGAACTGGTAGCCGGGGAAATGGTCTGTTACCGAAAGCATAATCGGCAGTTTCACGCGGATCTCCTGTTCCCGGCTGCCAGGCAATAAGGCAATGACAGGCTTTGCGGATAAGGGCACAACCGGTACATGTTCCTGCTCTTCGCGGATGACCTCCAGTAAAGGATGTCCGGTATAAACGGCTTCGTACTGCCACTTCCGGTAGAAGTCCACTTCAAAGGGCAGGATCACCAGCATCTTATCTACGGAGGCCCTGATGGTCTTTACACGATTCTCTTTCCAGGCCCACACCTGTGGCGAAATATAATACACGACTTTGATGCCCTGTTGTTTGGCCCATTGCGCAATGCGCAGGTTAAAGCCCGGGTAGTCGATCAGCACCAGTACATCCGGTGCATAGGCAGTAATGTCTTTTTTACAGAAAGCTATGTTTTTGAAAATGGTGCCCAGGTGTTTGATCACCTCCACGAATCCCATAAAGGCAAGATCGCGGTAATGTTTCACAAGGGTGGCGCCGGCGGCCTCCATTTTGTCCCCACCCCAGCAGCGGATATCTGCTGCCGGGTCCTGGCGATGCAGGGCTTTGATGAGATTGCTTCCGTGCAGATCCCCGCTGGCTTCTCCTGCTATGATGTAATACTTCAAAATGGCGATCGGAGTTTGGTTACCATACAAACATCAGCAGTATGATAAAGACAACATAAAGCATGGTGGCAATAAAGATGCCTCTCGAAACATAGTCATACCGTTTGGTATTGCAATACACGAAAGGGGCCAGGTTGGCCAGCAGGCTCAGGGTGAGCAGTTTGGCAAAGGTCTTGTTGTTGCTCCAGTAGGTAGAAATAAAATTCTCTACGGATTGTCCGCCGTTCCTGAAAATCAGGTACACGACGAGGAATCCCAGGAGTGGGGTAAGCGCTCCGATAATAAAGCCTATAACAGGAACATCACGTTTCATACCGATTGTTTAATGAGGTGCTAAGGTACTGAAACACCTATAAAATCATTGTCAAAAAAAACTATGCGGCCGCCTCCCGGAATAATTCTGTATTTGACCTTACCTTTGGCCTCAAATTTTAATGTATACATATGAATTTTCCACTGAAGAATATTCCCGAACGCACTGCTATCCCCCGCAACAATGGCCTGACCATGATCATGGATAAAGGGCTTTCGATAGAAGAGGTGAAAAATTTTATATCTGTCGCCCACCCGTATATCGATATCATCAAACTGGGCTTCGGCACCTCGGCTGTGACCCCCAACCTGAAAGAGAAAATACAAGTATACCAGCAGCACAATATTCCCGTCTACTTCGGCGGAACATTGTTTGAAGCCTTCGCCGTACGCGACCAGTTCGAAGACTATATATCGATTGTGAAAGAATACGGTTTGCAGCATGTGGAAGTGTCTGATGGTTCTATGAGCATCGACCAGGCTACCAAATGTGCCTATATCGAACGCCTGGCCAAAGAGGTAACGGTGTTTTCCGAAGTCGGTTCCAAAGATGCAACACATATTATCCCCCCCTACAAATGGATCGAGCTGATGCGTTCCGAGTTGAATGCCGGCTCTAAATATGTGATCGCAGAGGCGCGCGAAGCGGGCAATGTGGGTATCTACCGCGGTACCGGTGAGGTGCGGGAAGGCCTGGTACAGGAGATTCTGACACAGATTCCCTCTGAAAAGATCATCTGGGAAGCACCCCAGAAAGCCCAGCAGGTATACTTCCTGGAATTGCTGGGCGCCAATGTAAACCTCGGTAACATTGCCCCCAATGATGTGTTGCCGCTGGAAGCCACCCGTATCGGTCTGCGTGGAGACACCTTTCATTTTTACCTCGATAAAGAAAGTAAATAAGAAACCTGTAAGGTTTTTAAAACCTACAGGGTTTATCCCGGCGCAAAGAGCGATGGAAACAATCCCATCGCTCTTTTTTATTTACCTATTTTTATCGCATGGATCAATACGGTATTATCGGTAACCCGCTGTCGCACAGTTTCTCCCCGGCCTATTTCAATGAACGTTTTGCACGGGAGGGGATTCACAGTGAATATTCCGCTTTTCCGCTGGACTCCATCAGCATGCTGCCCGGCCTGATTGCCGCTCATCCCTCATTGCGGGGCCTCAATGTAACGATACCGTATAAAACGGCTGTAATCCCTTACCTGGAAGGCCTAAGCGCTTCAGCTGCCGCTATAGATGCCGTGAATTGTATCAAGCTTGCGGAGGGAAAATTATACGGTTTCAATACGGATTACACTGGTTTTTCGGAAAGCCTGAAACCTTTGCTGCAGCCGAACATCACCGATGCATTGGTATTAGGTACAGGAGGTTCGTCAAAAGCAGTGTGTTATGCACTGGAGCAACTGGGCCTCCGGTACCGGCTGGTTTCTGCCAGCGGGAAGGGAGATTATAGTTACAATGAACTTTCTGAAGACATCCTCAAAGCCCACCTGCTGATCGTCAATACCACACCTGTGGGTATGTCGCCGCATACAACCGAATGCCCGGATATTCCCTATCATTTCCTGGGCGAAAGGCATGTGCTGTATGACCTGGTGTACAACCCTGAAGAAACCCTTTTTCTGCAAAAAGGACGTTTACAGGAGGCGCGGACAAAGAACGGTTATGAAATGCTGTTGCTGCAGGCCGATCAGAGCTGGAGGATATGGCATGATGAGCAGGCACTGATCAACGTTTTACGGTAAGGCGTGCCAGGTATTGGTCGGATTCGTCTGTCAGTAAAACCTCCATATGCCAACCTTCTTTTGCAGCCAGCGCCTGCATGGTTTCCGGGTCAATATACAACCAGGAAAACCATTCGGATTTTTGCCGGCGGTATTCGTAGCAGCAACGTACTTCGCCATAATAATAAGGCAGTTCAGGAATGCCGCCTTCATAGAGATAGGCCAGGTCTGAAGAGTCGAACAGCAATTGTCCCCCGATTTTCAATAAGGTTTTGGCATGGCGGAGAAAAGTCTTCAATCCTTCTATAGTCTGTACCAGCCCTATACCGTTCATCAGCAACAGCAGGGTGTCGAATTTTTTACCCTTTACCGTGAAGATATCGGCCACCGTCACTTGCTGAACGCCCCTTGCACGGGCCACCTCTGCGGCCCCTTCCGAAATGTCCAGTGCAGTAACATCCAGGCCTTTTTCCTGCAGGTACAAAGCATGGCTGCCCGCCCCCGCACCGATATCCAGCACCTTGCCCCTGCATTCCTGCAAAGCAAGCATTTCCAGTTCCGGCATCGCCTCCGGGCTGCGGAAGTAAACAGGTACCTGCATCTCTACCCTGGGGCCGTGATTGTCGTGTACCCACAGTTTGTAGTGTGCGTTGTTGAAATAGTATTCGGCAATCGCCCTGCCCAGTACGTCCATTATTTTGCCTGTTTTATAAATGCAGCATACCGTTCCTGCCAGCCCTGCCAGCCGGGGTCGGTGCCCAGTGAAAAATTGTGAAACACGGTGATCAGCAGGCCTCGCGTCTGTTGCAGCGTGCTTTGCAGTTGCTGCAGCTTTTCAAACGATTGAGCGGCACTAAGCCCCAGCTCGAAACGGGCGCTGGTGTCCATAAAGCAAAAGGGAAATACCTGCAGCTCTGTTTGTTGTTCCGCCTGCAGGTCGTACCAGGGAAAAGCCTGGCTGGTACCGGCCCTGAAGCCCAGGTGTGTAGCGTAGCCCATACTGTATTCCTGCCGGATCCCTGCTGCGATCAGGTTCCGGTAGACGTCTGGTAAAGCGCAGCGGATATAATGTTGCCGGGAGCGGTCTATTTTTTTGCCGCAGCAGCGCTCCATGAGCGCGTGCTCTTCACGCAGCAGGCCCGGGTCTTCGCTGGTAGCGTAAGAAGGGTGCATGCCGGTTTCGTAGCATGCTGCGAGCCGGCCGATCAGCTGCTTCATCGCAGGATGCGAAGGCAGTATGTGTTTGTCGTAGGGTCCGTTTTGTTTTGCCGCCAGGATGAAGTAAACAGGGTTCAAGCCGGAGCCTGTATGCAGTTCGTCTGTTGCGTCAAAACTATCATAAGGATCTTCCTGATGCCCGAGCAATACCGAGGTGCGTTCTTTTACTGCTGCAAAATTACGGGCTGCAACATCCCTGAGGTAGCCGCCCAGGGTTCTCTTCCAGCCTTTGTGCCGGTAGCTCCAGGCAATATCGATATCGTAGGTCGGGAGAAAAGCGTACTGCTTTGGCTGTGCCCGTACACCATAGCTGCCCAGTTTCCTGCTCAATTGCTGCAGCCACTCATCGATGATGGGGCGCTCCAGCAGCTGATGCCGGTACAAAATACTTTCCGTTGCAGGGTAGCGGCCAAATTTGTCCGCTGTAAAAGGCAGGTACTCTTCGTAGCGCGACAGCAGGTAAAATACGGCAGAAAACAGGTCGAAGGGTAAAAAGGCTTCCTGGTTCCCGGTATAGAAAAGCACCGGCAAGCCTTCCCACGTTCCTGCGGTAATTTGCTGTACCTGCAGCTTGTTCTCCGATAGCAAACCAATAGCCGGAATCGTCGTATGGCCGCCCTGCTTGCCGTACTGCAGCACACAGGCGTAAGGATGCCCTGCAGGCGGAGCCGTGCTGAGCAGCTCATAGCGGATACCCAGTTGCTGCCCGAACACCCAGTCCAGGGTATAGGCCAGGCGCGGACTGATCTGTGATACTACGATAGCGATTCCCATACTTTAGCCCATTATTTTTTGTTTCAGTTTCCATAAGGCGGAATTCGTCATGCTGTAGTCGTCATAAGCGATTTCCCGGCCACCGAAGCGACGGAAATAAAAGGCAATGCCTTCATCCATGCTGCCTTCAAAATCAAAACGCTGCAGGCCCATTGCCCGGGCTTCCTGTAGTGCTTCCCAGATCAGCAGGGCAATAGCCCCCCGGTGCGCCTGCTCCGGGGCGGCACTGAGCAGGTAGTACATGGTATCGTGATCATACACGGTCCATACCTGGGCGATAATGCGCCCCTGCCTGTCTTTTGCGGTATGGGCCCTGGACGCATGATTGCCTGCCGCCGCTTCGACCAGGTTTTGTAGAAAAGCAGCAGTGTAAGGATATTTTTTCCCTTTCCCCGAGAAGGAGGCGCTATGCCAGCGGGTAAATTCCGCGATATCCATAAAGCCGGTACTGAGCTGCAGTTCTTCCTGCGCTTTGCGGATGTCGTTCTTTCGTTTGGGGTGTATGTTGGACCAGATCGTTTCCGTTGCCTGCTGCAGATCGATATAAAAAGTTCTTTTCCGCCGGTGTTCTATGCGATGTACTCCCGGGGGAAGGGAGGGCTGCGTTCCTGGTAATGTACTCCATTGCAGGAAATCAGCTTTGGGTAATTGTTGCCGGAGCTGTTCGGCCCATCCGGCCTCAGGGGCGCCGGGTCCCAGCCACAGCGGCCCGAAATAAGGGGTCAGCAGGGGATTGCGCACGATGGTAAACAGCGCTTTCCTTTCGATGGTATAAGGCCACACGGCCAAGACCTCATCCTGCCTGCGGAGCAGGGCCAGGTCCCAGTGTCCCTGGTGCACTGCTTCGATCCACCAGGGCCTGAAAAAGACCGGCAGTTGAGCGGCAACAGATCGGTATAGTTCTTTTGAGGTCAAAATATCAGGGCTTAGGGTTTTGCCGTTCAGCATAGAGCTGCCGGAAGGTTTTGGCCGGAAATTCGAGCTCTGCCCTGCGGCCGGCCCAGCTTTTGCTGAATACGGAATGGAATACCTTGTTCTTTACGCCCTTACCGGCCAATGCAATGAGATTCCTGTTCATCATGCCTTTCTGCCAGAGCTTCCAGCCTATATTTTCCTGCAGGCCATTCAGGTGTTCCGTGACGGCTTCCTGCCGGTTGGCCAGCAGCATACTGTGGATGTTGATCTTCAGGGGGCATACCTCTGTGCAGTTCCCGCACAGGGTAGAGGCATAGCTAAGGTGTTTGTACTCCTCCATGCCTTTCATATGCGGCGTGATCACGGCTCCGATGGGGCCGCTGTAGGTAGCCCCGTAGGCATGTCCGCCGATGTTTTTATAGATCGGGCAGGCATTGAGGCAGGATCCGCAGCGGATGCAATACATGCTTTCCCGCACTTTGGGGTCGGCGATCAGGTTGGTGCGCCCGTTGTCCAGCAGGATCACATACATTTCTTCCGGCCCGTCGCTTTCTCCTTTTTG
>JAEUVW010000383.1 GCA_016786525.1 Chitinophagaceae bacterium | reverse complement strand
CCCAGCCCGGTTACCTATTGCCAGAGTGCAACTGCCGCACCGCTTACGGCTACCGCGGGCAGTACCACAGATACTTTACTCTGGTATACTGTAGCTACAGGCGGTACGGGCAGCAAAACGGCGCCCACTCCGTCAACTGCTGCAGCCGGCTCCAAGTTTTACTATGTAAGCGCTAAAACGTTAATGGGCTGCGAAGGCAAAAGAGATACCATTGAGGTCATTGTGAAGGCGGCGGCAACACCAGTAGTGTCCAGCCCTGTGAATTACTGCCAGGGTGCAGCAGCAGTGCCCCTGACCGCGACCAAAGGCAGCACGACAGATACCTTGTACTGGTATACCAGTGCCACTGCCGTGACGGGCAGTAAAACGGCACCAACCCCTTCTACCGCTGCTGCAGGCACCAGCTCCTACTATGTGAGTGTCCGCACAACGGCTAACTGTGAAAGTCCCCGCGCTAAAATTGACGTGCAGGTCAATGCCCCTGCATCCCAGCCAGTTGCAGCCAGCCCGCTTAACCTTTGCCAGGGTGCTACCGCTGCAGCATTGACAGCTACGAAGGGAAGTTCCACAGATACTTTATTCTGGTACACCAGCCCTACCGGCGGCACCGGCAGCAAAACGGCGCCTACGCCCTCTACTGCCAGCACCGGCACCAGCTCCTACTATGTGAGTGCCAAATCCAATAAAGGCTGCGAAGGCACACGGGATACCATTGACGTTATCGTGAACCCTGTCCCGGCGGTACCCACTGTGAGCACGCCTGTGGTGTATTGCCAGAATGCAACGGCCAGCGCTTTGACGGCCGGGAGGGGTAGCGCTTCAGACACTTTATTCTGGTATACTGCGGCCACCGGCGGCACGGGCAGCAAAACAGCCCCCACCCCCTCTACCGCTTCAACCGGGACCAGCTCCCGCTATGTCAGCGCTAAAAATACTTTTGGTTGTGAAAGCAATCGGGCTAAGATTGATATTACCATTAATCCCAAAGGGGCAACGCCTGGGGTAACGAGCCCGGTACATTATTGCCGGGGTGATGCCCCGATGCCCTTAACGGCCACAGCAGGCAGCAGCAGCGATACCTTGTACTGGTATACTGCAGCCTCGGGCGGCACAGGGACTAAAGCAGCGCCGACACCCTCAACGGCTACGGCAGGTACAACGAAGTATTACGTAAGTGCCAGGACCAGCCTGGGCTGCGAGGGAGACCGTGCCACCATTGAGGTACAGGTGCATCCTCCTGCAGATACCCCCGGTGTCAGTACCCCGCTTGTGTATTGCCGGAACGACAAAGCCTTTGCTTTGTCGGCAAGCATGGTCCTGTCTTCGGATACCCTGCTCTGGTATACTTCGGCTACAGGAGGTACCCCGTCCCGGACAGCGCCTATACCGTCCACAGCTACCGATGGTACGACCTATTATTACGTTAGTGCTAAAAGTTCCTTTGGCTGCGAGGGTGGGCGCGATACTATTGCGGTGGTCGTAAACCCTTTACCGGTAGTGAGCGTGAGCTCCCTGTCCCCTACAGGTACCATCCGTTGCCGGAACATCGACTCGATCGTACTGAAAGCAACGGCCCCGACGGCGCTTTCCTATCAGTGGTATTATGAAGTTACACCGCAACCCGGAGCGACCAGGGATACCGTCCACGCACGGGCAAGCGGTTATTGGTATGCTGTGGTTACAGATGCAAAAGGATGCCGTGGCAAAGATTCGCTCTGGGTACAGCGCGATACACTGGAAGAACCGGTACTGACGCCTCCGGACAATAAAATCTGCATCGGCGGATCGGTATTGCTGACCTGCAGCCCCGGGTACGTGGTGAACAGGTTCAGATGGTACAGGAATGGTATCCTGCTGCCCGCTATACCTGTCACAAGGTCCATCACTTCGGTATCTGATACCGGGAGCTATACCGTGAGCATGACGAATGCTGCCGGGTGTACATATAAGACCAATACGGCAAGGGTAGAGTACTATCCCCCGACGCCAAAGCCGAAATTGGTGTACACGCCGCCTGTGCTGTCTGTCAGCGGGGGAAGTTACCGCGCCTACCAGTGGTACCAGGATATGAAGTGGCTCTTCGGCGCTACAGGCAGTACCTATACCGTGACGGACGAGGGCGATTATTATGTGGAAGTAACAGACGTGAATGGCTGTACAAGCAAATCGGATACGCTGTACATCCAGCCGCCGACTTCGCTTGGACCGCAATATGCGACCCTGCAGCTGAAGCTATACCCGAACCCCACCAGTTCAGTAGTGAGGATCGATGCTCCAATAAAGGTGAATGTGATGGTGACGGACCTTAGCGGTAAACCCGTATTGCCGGTACAGGAGGCCCAAACAGTTGACCTGAAAGACCTTGCCGACGGCAGCTATTTCTTCCGCATTACGGATGAGCACGGGCAGTTGCTGGGGACCGAGAAGATACAGAAGATCAGCCGATAAAAACAGCTGATCCCGGGAAGGAAGTGAGGGGTATGATGATACCGGAATTTCTGGTTGAAACGGCAGGAAATACCCTGCCGTTTCTTTATGTTGTCCCGTTACCGGCTTGAAGGGTACCATTCCTGTACTTGCCTGCTGATTGCAATGCCGGCAGTATCGTGTAGGGGTTTGCCTTCATCGGTCGTGCCTCCAGGTAGAAAGTGCAGATGCCATTTCGAAAGTCCTGGCCCATCTTCACTGTCCAGCCCGGTATACAGGGCATTTGCAGCATGGTGTAATGTGTCCTGCTGGAATCGTTCAGCAGCTTGGAGCCCGCCCGAAGTATGCCTGCAATAAGCCTGAGTTCCTGATCTGAACAAAGCCTCAGCTTTTCCGCAAGTTTGTCTTTGTAACAGGGTCTGTCAGGCCCTTTATAAGGACTGAAGCATCTTTTCACCGTTCGGTTCCCTTCTGAGTGGGTGCAATAGCAAGCGTGATCAGGCCGGGAAAACTTGCAGACTTTCACAGATCAATTTCAGCGCCTGAGCGACCGGTGTGTCATCACAATGGGTACAGTTGCTGCAGGATGCGGTAAAAAGAGTAAAGCCACGAGCGAACAGATACAGGCAGGAGCTCTTCATTATAACGTAAAGTAGATTTTGCTCTATTAGAAACAGGGTAAAAATGCCCACGCAGCCCTGATCGCCTATCCCGGAAAGCTACTCCGGGAGGCCATTGTCATTCATTCAAAAAAAACTTTAAAAATATTTTTGGTGGAACGAAATAAGCACTTACCTTTGCAGTCCGAAAATTTTTTGACGGATAAAGCTATTTGAAAGTTATGTCTCAACGCATCAGAATCAAACTGAAATCATACGATCACAATCTCGTTGACAAGTCAGCAGACAAAATCGTAAAAACAGTGCGCAATACCGGAGCAGTAGTTACAGGCCCCATTCCGTTGCCCACAGAGAAAAAAATATTCACCGTGCTGCGCTCGCCTCACGTAAACAAAAAAGCGCGTGAGCAATTCCAATTGTGCACACACAAGCGTTTGCTGGATATTTACACTTCATCCTCACGCACAGTTGACGCTCTGTCAAAGCTGGATCTGCCCAGCGGTGTTGAAGTAGAGATCAAGGCATAACAACAAAGAAATCAGGCTGCAAAGCCCGGAAAGAGTAAAAAGAAATAAAAAGTTCTTTAGTTTTTTGAAAAAACACCAATCCCGGTCCACACAACATAAACCGGGCGCTTGGTTCAAAATATAAGAAAATGAAAGGTATTATAGGTAAAAAAATCGGTATGACCAGCATCTTCGAACCCAATGGCAAGCAAACTGCTTGTACCATCATCGAAGCTGGACCATGTGTGGTAACGCAAATCAAAACCGTTGAAACAGACGGCTACAACGCGCTACAGATAGCTTACGGCGAAGCAAAAGAAAAAAACACGCCCAAAGCATTAATCAATCACTTCACTAAGGCAAATACAACGCCTAAGTCTGTAGTTAAAGAACTGCGCAACAGTTCCATCTCCAAACAACTCGGTGAGTCCATCACCTGTGACATATTCGCTGAAGGCGAAAAAGTTAGTGTAATCGGCACGACAAAAGGTAAAGGTTTCCAGGGTGTTGTAAAACGCCACGGCTTTAGCGGTGTCGGCGAGGCTACGCATGGTCAGCATGATCGTCAGCGCGCTCCGGGATCTGTAGGTGGATCATCTTACCCCAGCCGTGTATTCAAAGGTATGCGTATGGCCGGCCGTATGGGCGGTGACAGCGTAAAAGTAAAAGCGCTGCGTGTAGTAAAAATATTTCCAGAACAGAACTATATCCTGATCAGCGGTTCCGTACCAGGTCACAACGGTTCTATCGTTTTAATCCAGAATTAATCAAGCGCTATGCAACTCGACGTATTAAACAGTAAAGGTGAAGTAACCGGCCGTAAGGTCGAGCTTCCTGAAGATATCTTCAACATTGAGCCGAACGACCACGTTATCTACCTGGCAGTAAAGCAATACCGCGCAGCACAACGCCTTGGATTGCACAGCACCAAAACACGTGCTGAAGTAAAAGGTGCAAGCCGCAAATTACACAAACAAAAAGGTACCGGTGGCGCCCGTAAAGGTAACATCCGTAACCCTCTGTATAAAGGTGGTGGTACCATCAACGGTCCTAAACCGCACGGATATGGTTTCAAACTGAACCGTAAAGTAAAAGACCTGGCTAAGATCTCTGCTCTTTCCCACAAAGCACGCGCTAACCAGATCGTGGTGGTAGAAGACCTGAGCATCGATACCCCAAAAACAAAAACGTTTGTAGACGTTTTGGGTAAAGTGTCAAAAAATGCCCGCAAAACCCTGCTGGTATTGCCTGAGTACGATACCAACGTTTACCTGAGCGCAAGGAATATTGCCAGCAACAAAACCGTTGTCCTGAGCGATATGAACACTTACGACCTCGTGAATGCAAACGTGGTGATCCTGACCGAAAGCACCGCTAAATTCTTTACGGAAGAAGCGATTGAAGTAGTAGAAGGATAGAATAAAAAAATAATTTTTCGATACACGAAATTACAAGCAATATGAAACCTGCTGACGTATTAATTAAGCCAGTACTGACAGAAAAAGCAAATGCCCAGATGGAGAGCAGCAGACGCTACTCCTTCATGGTGGACAGGAAAGCAAACAAACTGGAAGTAAAAACTGCGGTAGAGAGCTTTTACAATGTGAAAGTAATCGATGTGAACACATCCGTGGTTCCTGGTAAACAAAAAAACCGCCAAACCAAATCGGGCCTGGTGGTCGGAATGAAATCCGCCTACAAAAAAGCTACCGTTACTGTAGCAGAAGGCGATTCGATTGACCTTTTTTCAATGTAATCAATAGACGTAAAGAAGTTTTTGGACACAAGAACAACTGAACAACTTAATAAGAACTAAAATGGCATTACGTAAATACAAACCGGTTACAGCCGGAACCCGTTGGAGAGTTGGTAACGCATACGCAGAAATTACTACCAATGTACCAGAGAAAAGCCTGCTCGAAGCCCTGCCCGGAAGCGGCGGACGCAACGTTCAAGGTCGTCGTGCAATGCGCTACATCGGTGGCGGTAACAAAACAAAGTACCGTATCATCGATTTCAAACGCAACAAGAAGGAAATTCCTGCTACCGTTAAATCTATCGAATACGATCCGAACCGTACTGCATTTATCGCCCTGCTGGCTTATGCCGATGGTGAAAAACGCTACATCATTGCTCCCCAGGGCCTGGAAGTAGGTACTAAAGTAATGAGCGGTGACGCTGTAGCTCCGGAAGTAGGTAATGCCCTGCTGCTGAAAAATATGCCTTTGGGTACTACAGTGCACAACATCGAGATCCAGCCCGGTAAAGGCGGTTCGATCGCACGCTCTGCAGGTACTTATGCCCAACTGGCGAACAAGGAAGAAAAATACGCTGTACTGAAAATGCCTTCAGGCGAACTGCGTAAAGTACTGATCAACTGTATGGCTACCGTAGGTACCGTATCGAACAGCGACCACGCACTGGAGTCTATGGGTAAAGCCGGCCGTAACCGCTGGAAAGGTATCCGCCCACGTGTAAGGGGTGTTGCGATGAACCCTGTAGATCACCCGATGGGTGGTGGTGAAGGCCGCTCTTCAGGAGGTCACCCACGCAGCCGCAACGGTAAATATGCGAAAGGTGAAAAAACCCGTAAACAAAAAGGTTCGGATAAACTGATCATCCAACGCAAAAACGGTAAAAAACTCTAAGTAAAAACAAACGGGGATAAGGGTGAAAGCCCGGACCACTAATCAAAATACAAAATTTAGACAATGGCTCGTTCAATAGCAAAAGGACCTTACGTAGATGCAAAGCTGGAAAGCAAAGTGCTGGCAATTGCAGAAGGTAAAGCAAAAAAAGGTGTAGTGAAAACATGGAGCCGTCGCTCTACCATCACTCCTGATTTTGTTGGTCAGACGTTCGCAGTACACAACGGCAACAAATTCATCCCTGTCTATGTTACCGAGTACATGGTAGGACACAAACTGGGAGAATTTGCCCCTACGCGTAACTTCAAAGGTCATAGCGGAAGCAAATAAGATTTAATTTTTTCAACACAAAATAACGGCATCTTTCTTCTGGAAATGCCAATTTATAAAGAACAATTTCTATAAAATGGAAGCTGTAGCTCGCTTAAGTAATCAACCTACATCGCCACGCAAGATGCGTCTTTTGGCCGATTTGATCCGTGGTCTGGATGTGGAACAAGCGTTAAACACACTGAAATTCAGCACCAAACACCCTTCGGTGCCTTTGGAGAAACTCCTGTTGAGCGCTATCGCCAACTGGAGGATGAAAAATGAAGGTCAGGACGTGATCGAAGCCAATTTGTATGTAAAGACAATCTTCGTGGATTGCGGCCGTACACTCAAACGTATGAACCCAGCCCCTCAGGGCCGTGCGTATCGTTTGCGTAAGCGCAGCAACCACGTAACTATTGTAGTTGATGGTCGTGCAAAAACAAATCAAAACTAATTAATTCAACATTCATTAATATAAAGTAGAATGGGTCAAAAAGCAAATCCTATTGGTAACAGGTTAGGTATCATCCGCGGATGGGATTCTATGTGGTACGGCGAGAAAAAAGATTTCGGTCAGAAACTCGTTGAAGATCATAAAATCCGTACATACCTCGCAGCACGGATTAACAAAGGTGGTATCAGCCGTATTGTTATCGAGCGTACCCTGGCGAAACTGATTATTACGATTCATACTTCAAAGCCCGGTATCATCATCGGTAAAGGCGGTACTGAAGTAGACCGTATCAAAGAAGAGCTGAAAAAACTGACGCACAAAGACGATGTTCAGATCAACATCATGGAGATCCGTCGTCCGGAACTGG
>JAEUVW010000382.1 GCA_016786525.1 Chitinophagaceae bacterium | reverse complement strand
CGACCTGAACCGCAAAGTGCTGGCCGACCTGGCTATGAATGAGCCTGATGCGTTCAAAAAACTGATCTCCGAAGTAAAATAATTTTTTACTTTACCGAATATAAAAAGCCGGAACATCGATGCTCCGGCTTTTTTCTATGGGGCTAAGCCAGCCGCTTAGCGGATGCCTGTGATCTCGATCCAGCCTTCATTTTCGTGGTACATCATACAGATGACCTTGCCTTCCTGCTCTTTGCAGTCGCTTACTTTCTTATAACTGGCCATCACCGTACTACCGTCGGCAAAAGAGGCGACTTTGCTTTCATTGCAGATATGGTAATCCTTGCCCCCGCTGCGCAGGTAGCTGCCGGTGCAGTCTTTGACTACCGTCATCTTTTTGCCGGTGTCCTTTTTGCAGGCGGTCAGGGCAAACAAGGCCACAGCCGAGCAGATGAGCATCTTTTTCATTGATCTTAATTTAGGGGGTGAAGATCATAAAGGTAAAACGAAAGTGAATAATGTTTATTGTAAAAATTTCTTTAATCAATGCAGGTTATAATCCACCAGCAATTGCGAAAACTTTTCTCCGCCCCAGCCTTCCCTCAGGTTTGTATTTCTTTTTGAGACTTCAATAATCCGGGAATTGATGTTATTGTCGCCAAAACCAAGTAGTATCGCAACAATTTTAAGATAAACATGAGGATTTGATTCTGTTTCAAGCCTGATAAAGAAGGAATTGACAAATGAGATATCCTTTAGTTTTGATGCTTTGTCTGCAAATGATGGGAATTGGAAAACATCTGCTTCTAGAAGATTTTGATTGATTAGTTTAATACCGACCGCTGTATTGTGGGCAATTAAAGTATCAAGCATCATCTCCAATAATGTAGAAGAAAAATACATATTTTGAACTGACTCCAAAGTAAGTGTAAGTGCCCGATTGGGATTTTTTGAATAAAGCAGCTGATACGCCTCCGGGTTGATCTTTTTTTCTTTCTCCCAAATTTCCCATAGGAGAGTGTCATAAATCGGAGTATAATATTTCTGCAGTGAGTTGAATATAAAGTCAATATGATACCGCTTTATACTTTCGTGCTTAATTTGTGTAAAAGGGGCTTTTAATACCTGAAGGGCCTGCTGGTTTTTGAAGCCGGCAATAGCGTCGTACAAGGCCTGCCATTCATTACTGAAATGGTCATCCCCGAAAGTTGCGTATACACTTTCTTTAAGGAACGGAAAAAAAGTTTGATGCGGAAATTCACAGATCGCTTTGTAAGTATAAAGCTGCCCGTCGTTAGCGTCATTGTTTTTTAGAATTATTGGAATGTCCTGTTCCTTTCTATACTTCGCTAATGGTACCAAAGCCGATTGATTTTTATCTTTTACTGCCAAATCCCTTAAGCGCTCATAAAGTCCTTCTGTAGTGTTAGCGCCCAGGATTGCCTTATTTTTTGCGTAGAGCTTATTCGGTGTATAAATAAGCACACTGTCTACTATTGTTAATTGTACGCTATCAAGCTTTTTAGAGTCTAGATCTACAAGTTCTGGCGTCACAAGATCTATAAAAAAGTCTCCTGCTTTTTGATCGCTTATTATACAACCAAATTGTGTAGCCACATTTGTAGTGTCATTAATGTGTTCAAGAATTATAGGGAGTAGGTTTATAGTAGAATCGTGAGTGATCGCCCAAAAGGAATAGCACCGTACGACACCATTGGGGTGATTGATTAGTTCAAGAAGTTCCTCCTTATGAGCTGTTTTTTCTAATTCATTAAAGTTGTCGAATTGTTTTGGCCGGACGCCTCCATAGCCAACGGCACTCCCCAATAACATATTTTTTTCCGTTTCAATTTTTTTGACGATTTTTTTTGTGAGTGCAGAAACCTTTGCAGGATGATATAGATATTGCTGCGCAACGCAGTTAAGTGTCAAAACGAGAATGCTAAGTACAATAAGGTATTTTTTCATGATTCAGTATTTAGATCCGGGTAGAGGTGACTGTTGCTATAATAAACGTACAGCCTAAAAAGTCCTGGAAAGCTTTCCAGGACTTTTGTTCAGATCAGTGTTCCGCTAGTTCTTCACCGGAGCAAACCGCATCTCATTCAGCAGCCAGCCCGCCTTGCCGAGTTTCTCAATGATAAACAGGGTGTAGCGTATATCCAGCGTAATGTTGCGGCACCATTTTTCATCAAAATAGTAATCGCTCATCGTGCCTTCCCATACCCGGTCGAAATTGGTGCCGATGAGTTCTCCCTTGCCGTTCAGCACGGGGCTGCCGGAGTTGCCGCCCGAAGTGTGGTTGTCGGCAATAAACGCGATGGGTACCGTACCGCGTACCGCCCAGCGTCCATAGTCTTTCTGCCGCTGCAGTTCGATCAGCGCGGCAGGCATATTGAATTCCGCCACTTCCGGATTGTGCTTCAGTACAGCTTCATCCAGGTTGGTCTGGAAACTGTATCCGGCGGGCCCGTCAGGGTCCAGCCCTTTTACCTTGCCATAGGCTACGCGCAGGGTGCTGTTGGCATCGGGGTACAGGTCTTCGTATTTGCGCTGCAGTATTTGCGCTTTCATGTACAGGCGGTTGTAGCGGGTCAGGCTGTCATTGTAGCGGGCCAGCTGCGGCACGATTTTCTCATTACGCAGCTGCATGATGGCCGAGTACAGTTTCCAGGCCGGGTCGTCCGTAATGCTGCCGGGATTGCTGCTGGCTGCTTTCAGTTTTTCTGCTGAGCCTGCTGCAGTGTTGGCAAAGACATAAGCAGCCCATTTGTCGTAGGAATTGCCGAATCGGGCCAGTTCGCTGCGGTAGTAGGCCGGCACATAAGCGCCTGCTTTTTCCATAAACAGGGGCATCAGGGCCACAAATACAGCGCGGTCGGTAGCGGCGTCGTAGTTTTTATAAAATCCTTCTGCAGAGCGTAGCAGCTTAGCAATGGAGTCCGTTTTTACCTGGGTGGGCAGGGAGGCGTAATGGATGTTACGGATCTTGTCCAGTTCTGCCGCCTGGCTGATCAGCTCTATACCCAGTACAGCTTCCCGGATATACTCGTTTACGGCTACATCGGCATCATGGGCTACGCTGTTGGACTGCATGCGGAACAGCAGGTCTTTGGCGTAGGGAGCCTGGGTATCGGTATTGGCCCAGGCCTGGAATTCCTGCTCAGCCTGTTTCTTTTTCGTCACTACGTTATTCCCTTTCAGGCCCTTTAATTCTCCCTGCCATTTTTTCCAGCCATTGGCCACGCCGGCACGTTTCGAAGTGTATTTGAGGAATACGCTGCGGTCGGCGCTCATGTACTTTGTCCATACATCCAGGCGTTTGGTACGGGCCTCGATACGGATGGGGTCGATAAAGTTGATCACCTGCTCCAGCTGCATGGAGGAAATATACTCCTGCGTGACGCCGGGGAACCCGTACACCAGCGTAAAGTCGCCTTCCTGGTAGCCGTTGGCGTTGATCGTAAAGAATTCACTGTTGCGGTAAGGCTTGTTGGCCGGGCTGTACGCTGCCGGTTTGTTGCTGCTGTCGGCATAGACCCTGAAGACACTGAAGTCGCCGGTGTGCCGCGGCCAGCTCCAGTTATCAGTATCGCCGCCAAACTGGCCTACGCCATTCGGCGGGAAGCCGACCAGCCGTACATCGCGGTACGTTTCACTGATGATGACCCAATAGCGGTTGCCGTTGGCAAAGGCCTTTACCTGGGCGTCTTTTTTGGTTGTATAACGAAACCCGTTTTCCAGGTTTTTGATGCGCACGGCCAGGATACTGTCGCGCTGGCTGTCCCGCATCTCGTCGGGAATGCCACCCAGCACCCTTTCCGTCACGTCTTCCATCGAGCGGATATAAGACACGGTGAGGCCGGGGCAGGGTAATTCCTGTTCGCGGTTCATGGCCCAGAATCCGTTGGCAAAATAATCGCTCTGGGTGGATGCCAGCCCCTGTACGGTACCATAGCCGCAGTGATGATTGGTGAGCAGCAAGCCTTCCCCGGATATCATTTCGCCGGTACAGCCTTTGCCAAACAGTACGACGGCATTGTTCAGGCCCGTACCCCGGGCATTGTATAATTTTTCCACCGGTATGTCCAGGCCTGCCGCAATCATTTCTTTTTCCGATTGCTTTAAGGTGGCCGGAACTTTCATCCCCTCTTTGGCCAGCAAGGGCAAACTGCAGAAAGTAAGGGAGCAGCCTAATATCCCAAGAATGGAACGGCCTGATTTTGAATAACAACGCATATTAATAAACAAATTTTTTTGTGAAGAAAATAAAAATACTGGATTGTTATGAAAATTTTGGCATAATTATTACATTAGCGAAATATTAGACGCCGAGTTTCCAGAAAAAAACTACTTTCAGAGTATGAGAAGATGCCTTATCCTTATCGTTGCGCTTATCATGGCACAACTGAATGTACTATACGCACAAACTACTTTTATTGCTCCTGATACGGTTTGTATCAGGCAACCGATTACCATGACACCGGTGGATACCAATGCTTCTTCTTACTACTGGAGCTTCTGCTCTGGCTACCTGATGAACAGGCCCAACGGCAACTTACTGGGCGCTACTTTCGGCATTACCAACGCTACGGATATTGAGATCGCAAAGGATGTAAACGGCAACTATTACGGATTTGCCATCAACCGCACAGTACCTGAGTTCATCCGCCTGGAGTTCGGCACTTCCCTGGCGAATACCCCTACCTATACCAGCCTGGGCAACCTTGGCGGTACCCTGCCGCAGGACATCAACAGCATCTTCCTGATGAAAGACGACCTGGGCAATAATGTGATGTTTGCAGTCGGCGGTGCCTCTATCGGCAACTCCTCACTGTTCCGCCTGGATTTTGGTAAATCACTGGCCAACAAACCCAACGCGGTGAATATGCACAACCATAGCGGTTTGCTGAATGCTCCCCGCGGCTTCTTTGCTGTAAAAGAAGGAGCTTACTGGTACGGGTTTGCCGTAAACGCCCTGAACGATAAACTGCTGCGTTTTGACTTTGGGACCAACATTTCCAATACCCCCAATGTGATCGATGTCGGCAATCCTTCCGGTACCTTAAGCCAGCCCAGTGATATGGCTGTCGTAAGGGATGTGACCGGCGACTGGAATATATTTGTGACCAACTTTGCAACCAATACGCTGACCCATCTGGATTTCGGACCATCCATCGCTTTACTGCCCACAGGCACTGTGATGCCGGTAGCGAATTTATTGAATCCGTCCAGCATCATCCTGGCCAGGGAGTGTGGTACCGACTACCTCTTTATTGCCAATGCCACGAAAAACAGCCTGATGCGCATAGCGTTCAGCGATATTCCGTCCATGACTTATACAGAGCGCAGCCTGGACTTCCTGGCCGGCATGAAAAGTACAGTGGGCTTGTCGCATGTGATCCGTGAAAAAGACAACTTGTACACCTTTGTCGTGAATGCAGACGGTTCCCTGGGATCGCTGGTCTTTACGAATTGTACTTCCAGCAGCCAGCGTTCTTCAACAGAAAAGTTCCCTGCTCCGTTTACCTATTCTTTCCCCGGCCGTTACAGCGTATTCCTCAGTAAAGACGAAGGCTTGCCTACGGCTTCTATGGAATGCCATACCATCGACGCCCTGGCCATACCCGGTATTACGATCGTAGATGATACCCTGATCTGCCAGGGAGATACTGCCAGCCTGTTCGGTATCGCTTTTGGTACGACTAAACTGGAGTGGAGGCCGAACTACAATATCTCACACATTGAAACAGATGATGACGCCCTTTTTACCCGGGTGTATCCTGAGTATTCACGTCCGTATCATTTCGTAGCGACTTACCCCAATGGTTGTATCGTTGATTCTGCCATTATAGTCAATGTAAGCAAGGTAAAGGCAGACGCCGGTGTAGACAGGGTAGTGTCCGATGGAGCTACTACCGTACTCGGTGGCCCTATGACCACGGAAGGCGACCTGTTCAGCTATGATTGGACACCCACTAACTTCCTGAGTGACCCACTTTCTCCCAATCCTTCTACCACTCCTTTCTACGATGTGACCTACGCCCTGAGGGTGACGACCAAATTCCTGGGCTGCATGGCGACAGATACAGTAGTGGTGCGGGTAGGCTGTACGGATGTAAACCTCCCCAATGCTTTTACCCCCGAAGATCATAGTGCCAACAATGATTTCTTCGGCCTGATCAATAAGAATATTATCAAGCTGAACTTCTTCCGGATATTTGACCGCTGGGGCAAAGAAGTATTCAGCACAACAGATATTTCCGAGCAGTGGAACGGCCAGTTTAACGGTGTAGATTGCCCGTATGGCGTCTACGTCTGGTCAGTGGATGGCTTCTGCAGTTCCGGTAAACGGATCTCCAAGCAGGGGAATGTGACCCTGATACGGTAATACGATATTTATCTTTTACAATAAAAAGCGGCTGAAGACCTTCAGCCGCTTTTTTGTGCCCGGTATAAACCTATGGGGTTTTCAAAATCGTATAGGTTTGGCCCGGTTGACCATAAAAAAAGCCCGCTTGCTGGCGGGCCTTTCTAATAATCAGTAGTATATTATTTTATTTCTTCGTAATCGATGTATTCGCCTTCTTTTTTAACAGCGGGCCGTTCCGCCTGGTGTTGTCTTTGCTGCTGCCGGTTCATTTCATTCATTTTTTCCTGCATTTCCTTCATTTTGCTGTTCATCGTATTGGTGATGTGCATAGCGGGAAAGAGAAAGCTTCTGACGAATTTATAAACGATATAAATAAACAGGGCGTAAATGATCCAGTGAGACATAAGACAAAGATAAAGCCGATAATACTGAAAATAAAGTTAATTGCGCAGCTTAACCCTTCTTTCGGGCCAGGGCTTTTTCTGCCGCCGCAACAATATTTGCAGTACTCAGTCCGTATTTTGCCAGCAGGTCTGTGGGCTTGCCGCTTTCGCCGAAAGTATCCATTACCGCTACATATTCATGCGGTACGGGGCAATTGCGTGCCGCAACGTTGGCTACGCTGTCTCCCAGGCCGCCGTTGGCCTGGTGCTCTTCTGCCGTCACGACGCAGCCTGTCTTCGTCAGCGATTTGATAATGGCAGCTTCATCCAGGGGTTTGATGGTGTGCATGTTGATGAGGTCTACGCTGATGCCCTTTTCTGCCAGTTGTTTTGCTGCTTCCACAGCCATCCATACCAGGTGGCCGCAGGCAATGATGCTGATGTCCGTTCCCTCGGCCAGTACCTGTGCTTTACCGATTTCGAATTTTTGATCTTCAGCGGTAAAGTTGGCCCATTTCGGACGGCCGAAGCGCAGGTATACAGGACCGTTGTGGTCTGCAATGGCGATGGTGGCTGCTTTGGTCTGGTTATAGTCGCAAGGTACGATCACCGTCATGCCGGGCAGCATTTTCATCATGCCGATATCTTCCAGCACCTGGTGGGTAGCGCCGTCTTCACCCAGGGTAAGGCCCGCATGGGACGCGCAGATCTTTACATTTTTGCCGCTGTAAGCCACTGACTGGCGGATCTGGTCGTATACCCTGGAGGTAGCAAAATTAGCGAAAGTAGTGGCGTAAGGAATTTTTCCGCCTATGGTGAGTCCCGCTGCCACACCGATCATGTTGGCTTCGGCAATACCGCACTGAACGAAGCGGTCCGGGTTTTCTTTGATGAAGGTATTGAGCTTCAGCGATCCGGCCAGGTCGGCAGTAAGCGCTACCACGTTGGGATTCGTGCGCGCCACTTCCGCAATGCCGTCGCCGAAACCGGCACGTGTTTCTTTCTCGTTCAATAGTTGGATATCCTGTACCATCACTGTAGTGTAAATTGTCGTTTTTGAAGGGGCAAAAGTACGTTTATCATTTGGTATTCTTATAGCCCCATTCCAGCAGCCAGGAGATTATTTTTGTTTTATAATCCCCTTGTACGATGATCTGACCGTCTTTGACCGTGCCGCCTGCCCCGCATTTGGTTTTCAGTTGCTTACCCAGGGCCTCCAGGTCAGCAGCACTGCCTTCAAAGCCACTGACCACGGTAACGGTTTTCCCCGCCCGCTGCCTGCTGTCCAGCATTACCCGTAGCTTTTGCCGGTCTTTCGGCAGGGTTTCCCGGTCTTCCTGTTCCGGCGTGTAGTCATCGAAAAAATCCTTGTTGGTCGAGTAGGCCAGCCCGTCGGGCCTTGCCTGGTGCTTTTTAGACATTGCTTGCCGTTTTTAAAACTCCTGCAAAAATAGGGCACAGGAGCCTACTGTAATTTTTTCCGGATCGCAGAACAATATTATTTTATATTTGCCGCCGCATTGGCAACAATAAATTCTAAAAAGTACCGTTTCTTTCTTCATCTGTTCACCACTCAAAAAGACAACTATGAAAAACACCCTGTCCGGCGCCTTGCTGACCGCAATGGCCGCTATCACCATTTTACCCGCAAACGCGCAGATTTATAAAGGCGCCACCTTTATCGGGGGCAACCTGGGCATGAGCCAAAGGACTGTACAGGTCAATTCCGTCGGCGGTTCCGGCAATTCTTATTTTTCTGCTTTTGTAACCCCTAAAGCCGCCTGCTATGTGACCAACAACCTGGCAATAGGTCTGAGCCTTCACTTTGGTGTGGCCAATGGAGAATACGAACAGTTTGACCCTTTATA
>JAEUVW010000136.1 GCA_016786525.1 Chitinophagaceae bacterium | reverse complement strand
GTCGGGACGACTAGATTCGAACTAGCGACCCCTTGCACCCCATGCAAGTGCGCTACCGGGCTGCGCTACGTCCCGAACGGTGCTTGATCTGGCAAAAAGCCTGGATCATCCGGTAAAGATATTCCCTTATCATTAAGATATCGGTAAATACCCCGTTTTTTGATTCTTGCCTCCAGCTGAATTGCTTCTGCTCTTGATTTTGTCTCAAAAACTGTTACTATCCTCCAGAGAATACCCTTGGAAGTATATTTTCCTTTTCCTGTATTGTGCTCTTCGATCCGTCTCTCCATATCTGCCGTAAATCCGGCATAGAACTTCTGAAGCGAGGCACTATATAGTATAAACACAAAGAACATTCACTTTCGTCGCGACCCTCCCGCCATCGGCGGGATGCGCTACCGGGCTGGTCCCGAACGATTTCGGCTCTGAATTTCCTGACAGCGAACACTATCAATCGGCTTTCGAACCTGTTCTGACCCTGGTGGTGACACCCGGGTCTCCGGTATTCCCCTTCGCAGGGGCGGCAAAGATAATCGCTTTTGCGAAAAAAACTAATTCAGTTTTGCAGAAATCAGGCGGAGGAACTCACTGCGGGTCTCATTTTTTTCAAATTGCCCGCTGAACGCCGAAGTTGTGGTCACACTATTCTGCTTTTGCACCCCCCGCATCATCATACACAGGTGCTGTGCTTCGATGACCACCGCCACGCCCAGGGGCTGCAGGGACTCCTGGATGGCATCCAGTATCTCATGCGTCAGGCGCTCCTGTACCTGCAGGCGGCGGGCAAAGCAATCCACCACCCGTGCGATCTTGCTCAGGCCGGTAATGACGCCGTCCGGGATATAGGCTACATGCGCCTTCCCGAAGAAGGGCAACATATGGTGCTCGCACAGCGAGTACAGTTCGATATCCTTTACGATCACCATTTCACTGTACGATTCATGAAATTTAGCTGAATCCAGGATCTCCCTGGCATTCATCTGGTAGCCCTGCGTGATGTACTGCATCGCCTTGGCCACACGTTCCGGCGTTTTCTGGATGCCCTCGCGTTCAATATCTTCCCCCAGCAGGGAAATGGCCGAAGCATAATTGCGGATCAGGCCTTCGGTGACCTCCTGGTCGTATTCTTCTGTTTTTTTGTAAGCCACAATAGGTGTTTTGAGTGTGCATATGCCGGTAACAGCAGTCCATTCAGACTGTTACCCCATATATTCAACATAAATATTAGGCGTTTCGTTGAGCTTCAGTTTGTGCAGCTGTACACCCATCTGCTCAATATGCGGTTTCAGCTCGCCCCAGATGCCGATCACCAGGTTTTCGGCGCTGGTAAACTTTCCTTTCATAAAAGGCACATCCAGGTTCAGGTTGCGGTGGTCTACCTGCTCTACGATCACATCTTTGATGAGGCGGCTCAACTCCTTGGCATTGCAGACAAAGCCCGTTTGGGGGTTGGGTTCGCCCTTTACCGTCACGTGCAGCTCATAATTGTGGCCATGCCAGTTGGCATTCGCGCATTTGCCGAACACAGCGGCATTCTCCTCCTCAGACCAGGCCGGGTTTTGCAGTTTGTGCGCCGCATTGAAGTGCTCTACCCGCGTTAAATAAACCATTTGCTAAAAATTAATCCGCAAAATTACGGTTCTGCACCCGTTTGGCAAAAATGTCTTTACTTGCATCACCAGAGGAAAGCGGCAGCAGTATTTTCCTGAAGCGGGACCATGCGCTGCATCATTTCCCGTCTGCCACCCTGCAGACCTGCCACCAGGATCATTATGAAGGATATACGGATGAAAAAAGTACTGCTGTGCGCGGCCACAAAAGCCGAAATCGAGCCCTTCCTGGCCTACCTGGAAACGCATTTCCGGCAGGAAGAGCAGGATTGCTTTGAAGGCGGAACCTGGCAGATCCACATCCTCATTACCGGTGTGGGCATGATGGCCTCGGCCTATGCCCTGTCTGCCCGCCTGGCCGTACAGGCCTATGACGCAGCCGTACAGGCCGGTATTGCCGGCAGCTTCGACAGTTCCATACCCCTGGGTACTGTGTTGGGTGTAAGGTCTGAACAATACGGGGACCTGGGCGCAGAAGACCGCGACGGCTACATCGACATCTTCGACCTGGGTTTCCTGGCTGCTGATACCGCACCTTTTACACAAGGCCGGCTCATCAATGAGCATCCCTTTGCAGCCGGGGAAGACCTGCCCTTTGCCGATGCGCTGAGCGTGAATACCGTGAGCGGGCAAACGGCAACGATAGAACGGCGCCGGAAAGCCTACGGGGCACAGCTCGAAAGCATGGAAGGCATCAGTTTTCACTATGCCTGCCTGCAGCACCAATTGCCCTTCCTGCAGCTCAGGGCCGTATCCAACTACGTAACACCGCGCAACCGGGCCGAATGGAACATCGGCCTGGCGATCGGCAACCTCAACCAATCTTTACAACAACTTTTTGCATTGTCATGAAACTGACTTTAGGATTCAGCCCCTGCCCCAACGATACGTTTATTTTTGATGCTATGGTCAATGGCCTGATCGATACCCGGGACCTGTGCTTCGACTACGTGATGGAAGACGTGGAAACCCTGAACGAAATGGCCCTGCGGGGACAGCTGGACATCACCAAACTCAGCTATGGCACTTACCTCAATCTTTCTGGCCCCTATGCCCTGCTGCATGCGGGCAGCGCCCTGGGCAAAGGCGTAGGCCCCCTGCTGGTGAGCAAAAAGCCGCTGAATTTTAAAGACATCGACCCCTGCAGCATCGCCATACCGGGGGTGAAAACCACGGCCAACCTGCTGCTGAGCATGGCCGCACCCGGTGCACAGAACAAGACGGAACTCGTATTCAGTGCCATTGAGCAAGCCGTGCTCGACGGCAGCTTCGATGCAGGGCTCATCATACACGAAGGACGCTTTACCTATGCGGCAAAGGGCCTGCACAAAGTAGCCGACCTGGGCGACTGGTGGGAAAACGAAATGAAAGCGGCCATACCCCTGGGCGGTATTGTGATGAAACGGAGCTTTGAACAAAGCCTGATCGCCCGGGTGGATGCCCTGATCCGGGAGAGCGTGCTGTACTCCTGGAATACCTACCCTGTACTCAGCGACTTTGTCACCAACAACGCGCAGGAAATGGAAGAAGCCGTGATGCGGCAGCACATACAGCTCTACGTGAACGAGTTTACCACAGACCTGGGCAGCACCGGCGTGCATTCTATCGAAACCCTGTTTCGCAAAGCGAAAGAAGCCGGCTTATTGAACGAAGAACAACTAAGCTCCAATATTTTTTACTGATGAGCCTCAGCCAAAAGAGGATATTCGGACTGGACCTGGTCCGGGCAACCGCGATCAGCCTGGTGCTGGTGGCGCATACCATAGACATCCTGCTCCCGCTGATCAAACTGCCCCTGGTAGGCCCTGTGCTCGGCAAACTGATCGCCGTGAACCACCACCTGGGGGTCATGGGTGTGGAACTGTTTTTCAGCCTCAGCGGCTTCCTGATCGGCGGTATCCTGATCCGGACTTACCTGGCCACGGAGGGACCGCAGGACCTGCTTCATTTCTGGAAAATGCGCTGGATGCGTACGCTGCCGGCGTACTATGCCGTGATGCTGATCATCGCCGTCCTGAACAAATTCATCTTTTTCCTGCCCACCTCGTTTTCCTTCTTCATCTTTACGCAAAACCTGTTCACCCCGCATCCGCCTGTTTTTGGCGAAGCCTGGAGCCTCAGTGTGGAAGAATGGTCTTACCTCACCCTGCCGTTCCTGTTTTATTTCCTGCGCCACAACAAACGGAAGCAGGAACTATTCCTGCCGGTGCTCTGTACCTATATCCTTGCCCTGGCACTGTTGAGGACCGGCAATGCCTTTCACCCGCTTTATGAAGACTTTGACAAGGGGATCAGGAAACTGGTGCTGTTCCGCCTGGATGCCGTAGCCTATGGCGTACTGCTGGCCTACTTTCACTACTTTCACCGGGAGCGCCTGAAAAAACTGAAACTGTGGCTGTTCATCCCAGGCCTGTGCACCGTTCTGTTCATCACGGTATTGAACTACCTGGGCACCCATCCGCGCTTCAATTATTACAACACTTCAGCAGGCTTTAAGTTTTGCATGGATGCCTTCCTGTATACGCTCTATCCCCTGTGCTTTTCGCTGATCCTGCCCTTTGCCTGGTACATCAGGGAACCCGGGAACAAGGTCTTTAAAGCCCTGATCACGCGGATCAGCCTGTTATCGTACAGCCTGTACCTGACGCATGCCTATATTGTGTTACAGCTGATGCGCCACTATTTCCCCGTATCGGGTATACGGCAATCTGTGGTCTTTTTCTTAATTTACGTATGCCTTGCCTTTTCGGCCGCCTTCCTGTTGCATCGCTACATCGAAGTCCCGTTCCTGAAATGGCGCGACCGTAAAAAAACACTTGTTTAAAACAGAGCCCTTGTCCGTACAGGCACAATCCATATTAAGCACTTACTGGGGCTTCGGGGCCTTCCGGGAGCAGCAGGAAGCGGTGATCGACACCCTTTTAGCCGGCAAGAGCTGCATTGCCCTACTGCCTACGGGCGGGGGTAAATCACTTTGCTACCAGGTACCGGCCCTGATGCTGCCGGGGCTGACCCTGGTGGTGTCGCCACTGGTGTCGCTGATGCAGGACCAGGTACACAGCCTGACGCAAAAAGGCATTGCCGCGGCTTACCTGCATGGCGGCCTGCGCTATGATGAAAGCCAGGAGCTGCTGGAAGCCGCCGGGAACGGAGCCTTTAAGCTGCTTTACCTGTCGCCGGAGCGCCTGCAGAGCAGGCAGTTCCGTTCGATGTTGCCCGGGTTGCGGCTCAGCCTCATTGCCGTAGATGAAGCGCATTGCATTTCGCAATGGGGGCACGATTTCAGGCCGGAGTTTTTGCAGATCCGCAGCCTGCGCGAAGAATGGCCGGATGTACCCCTGGTGGCCCTGACCGCTACCGCTACGGAGGCCGTACTGAAGGATATCCGCAGCGGCCTGGATATAGAAGCGGCAAGCGTGTTCCGGAAAAGTTTTGCCCGCCCCAATATCTTTTACCGCATCAGCTATTCCGAAAACAAGCACCAGGCCATTGTCCGCTACTGCCTGCAGCACAGTCATTGCACCGTCATCTACTGCCGCAGCCGCAGGAAAACGGAAGAGCTGGCCAAACTGCTGCTGCAAAACGGTATCCGTGCCGGCGCTTATCATGCCGGTATGGAACGGGCGCAACGCACACAGGTACAGGAAGCCTGGATGCAGGACGAACTCAGTGTCATCGTGGCCACTACGGCATTCGGCATGGGCATCGACAAAGCCAATGTGCGCACGGTGATCCATTTTGACCCGGCGGAACACCCGGAGGCTTACTACCAGGAAACCGGCAGGGCCGGCCGCGACGGGCAGCCAGCCCTGGCCCTTACTTTGTACAATAATACCGATATAGAACGCCTGCACAACAGTACCGAAGCCTATTTCCCGCCTCTGCCCTACCTGCGCAAAGTCTACCAGCATGTCTGCGATTTCCTGCAGGTGCCCACCGGCGCCGAACCCGACCGGCATTACGACTTTGACCTCCAGCAGTTCCTGCTCAATTTTAAACTGGAGGCCATACCGGCTACCCATGCCCTGCGCCTGCTGGCCCAGGAAGGACTCTGGACCCTGGGCGAATCGCTGCTGCGGGCGCCGACCGTACAGTTCATGACCGGCCGGGATATGCTGGATGAGATCAACAAACGTTATCCTGCTATAGCGCTGGTCTCCACCGGCCTGCTGCGCCTGTTCAGCGGCATTTTTCACCACCCGGTACAGATCAACACTTTTATGCTGGCCCGGCACCTGAACATGAAAAAAGAAGATGTACAGACCGCTTTGCAGCAACTGAACCTGATGGGCGTCATCGATTACCAGCCTGCCAGGGAAGGCCCGCAGCTGTATTTTCACCATTACCGGGTACCGGCCGCCAACCTGCAGCTGGACCTGCAGCGCATCAGCAAGCTGCGGGAGCGGCACCAGGCGCGCACAACAGCCATGATCCGTTTCCTGCAAAATGACCGGGAGTGCTACACCCGCTTATTGCTGGCCTATTTTGATGAGCAGGCACCCGCCTCCTGCGGACACTGCAGCTATTGCGCCGGGAAGGGGAAAGAGGCAGCCAACCCGAAGCAACTGGCCGCAGATATCCTGCAACGCGTACAAAGCGGGGGTGCCGTCGCACTGGCAGACCTGCTGCAGCAATCAGATGCTCCGGCAGGCCTGCTCACGCAAGTGGTGCGGCAGCTGATCGACAACGGACTATTGCTGCTCAACGCAGAGGGCAATCTGCAGGCGAAACCCTGAGCTCTGTCTGAAAACCCTTATTTTTGCATACTTTATTCCAAAAAATTACATGTTACAGATCAAAGTCAATAACGGTTCCCCATTCGAGATCGAAAAAGACGGCGCACAATGGCTGATCAACGGCCAGGCTGCCGGTGCCGATATCCAATGGCAGCCCAACGGGCAGGTCAGCCTGCTGCTGGACAACAAAAGCTATACCGGCCAGGTAGAGAAGATCGATAAAGACAACAAAGAACTGGTACTCCGTATCGAAGGCCAGCGCTATACCCTGGCCATCCGCGAAGACATAGACCTGCTGCTGGACAAGATGGGCATTAACCTGGCGGCCATGCAGAAAGCAGCGCCGCTGAAAGCTCCTATGCCGGGGCTGGTGCTCAAAGTGCTGGTGACACCGGGACAGGTGGTACAGAAAGGAGACGGCCTGCTGATCCTGGAAGCGATGAAAATGGAAAACGTGCTCAAAGCCACAGGCACGGCAACCATCAAAGCCATCAGGGTTGAGGAAAAAAGTGCCGTAGAAAAAGGCACTGTGTTAATCGAAATGGAATAAAAGCGGATGAACAGTAAACGAAATTATTTAGCAGGGCTGCTGCTGCTGGCCCTTCAGCTGCTGGCCTTGCCTGCACAGGCACAGGGCTTTTCCTACATCTATATACAAGGCGACAAGAAAACCCCGATCTACACGCGTGTAGAAGGCACGATGATGCCCCGCTACGGCAAAAACTATGCCTTGCTGTCCCGCCTGGCTCCTGGCCCCCTGGCTGTGGAAGTATTGTTCCAGCAAAACGAGTTCCCACCCCTTACCTTCAACATCATGGTACCCGAAAGCGGGAAAAGGGCCTTTGTGCTGAACAATAAAGGCGGCGAATT